>JBAXUD010000109.1:0-8858 GCA_037129875.1 Mycobacteriaceae bacterium | reverse complement strand
GGGGATAAAGCGAGTGATCAGTCCGCCCGGTGGCATCCTCGATCGAGCCGCCGGCGATCCCGCGCGCATCGGCCATGCGGATTGTCTCCGCTACGACCGCTGGGTCATCGCCGAAGCCGTTCTCCAGATCTGCGCTCAGCGGCACATCGACGGCGGCAGCCACGGCGGCGGCGCTGTCCAGGATCTCATCACGCCCCAGCAGCCCGGCCGCGTCGGGGCGTCCGGTGGAGAACGCCAGCCCGGCAGAGGACGTTTCGACCGCCTCATACCCGAGGTGCGCGAGCAGCCTGGCGGTTCCGATATCCCAGGCCCCGCCGATGAGCAGCGCCCCGGGACGGGCCTGCAGCAGGCGCAACTGTTCAGCGCGTTTGTTCATGAGACACCCTCCCGTCTGTTGCTGCCATTGTTCGGGACCCCCGGAACCCGCCACCCAGGGCGGCTTCCCTAGTCTGGACGGGCGCGGCCAGGCGATGTTGTCCTGGGTATTCGTGCGTTCGCGATGCCGCCCGCCGCCGTCATCTCACGTCTACGGTTGAATCACCACATGTCTGAGAACGAGGACGTCCTTGCCGCGCGGGTCGCGTGCTCGCGCGGTGATTGGCGCGCTGCGTATGAGGGTTTCGGTCGCGCGAGCGGAGCCGCGGAGTTGGACACCGATGACCTGTCCTCGTTCGGCATGATCGCGTGGCGGTTGGGGTACGGCAGGGAATCGATCCGGCTGTCGGAGGAGGCTTTCAACCGGTTGATCGCCGAGAACCAACCTCAGAAGGCGGCGATGAAGGCTGCCGAAGTCGCTCTGCAGTGGTTCAACGGCGGAGACTGGACGATCACCCGGGTCTGGCTCAATCGTGCGCGCCGGTTGGTCGAACAGTCACCTGATGATCAGGCGCTGGCGTACCTGCTGTACGTGGATTCGCAAGTGTCGATATGTGAGGGCCGGTTCGATGACGGTTCGCGGCGCGCGGAGGAGTTGCAGGAGCTCGTCAGTCGGATCGGCTCGCCCGGGTTGAACGCGCTGTCGTGGGCCGCCAGTGGGCTGGCCAAGCTTCCCTTTGCCCGCACGAGCGAGGGCTTCGCGGAACTGGACGAGGCGATGTTGCCGGTCCTGGCCGGCCAGGTGCCGGTGGATTGGGCCAGCGACATCTACTGCGGCGTGATTCACGAATGCCATCGGCTCGAGGATCTGAGCCGCATGAAGACGTGGACCACCGCCATGGACAAATGGCGCGAGGGCCCGGAGGTGGCGGCGTCGTGGTACGGCACCACATGCGAGATCTATAAGTGGCAATTGCTCAGTGCCACAGACGATTACCGTGCGCTGGAGGAGCGGCTGAGCAACGCGTTGGCAGGCATCGAAGACTTCCATGCGCCGACGACGGGACAGGGCTACTACGAACTCGGGGATATGCGTCGCCGGCAGGGAGATCTCGACGGTGCCCGTGCGGCTTTCGCGCGGGCCCGGGAGATCGGCTTCGATCCCCAGCCCGGTGAGGCGCTGCTGCGTTGCCAACTCGGTGAGGCCGCCGCCGCCGGGAACGACCTGCGGATGCGAATGGACGCCGAAGACGAGGTCGGCCGCATCCGGCTGTTGCCCGCGGTAGTCGAGATCGCGCTGGCCCGCGACAGCATCGACGAGGCGGACCACTACTGCAGCGAGCTCGAGGCAGGCGCAGAGAAGTACGACTCGCCAGGTTTTCGGGCCTGGGCTTTGCATGCCCGCGGGGCGGTGCTGGTCAGACAAGGCAGACCAGCTGAAGCGTTGCCCATCCTGCACGACGCGATGCGGCGGTACCGACATACCCAACGCCGCTACGAGATGGCGCAGGTGTACGAGTGGATGGAACTGGCCCACCGGGCAACCGGCGACACAGCCAGCGCGGCGTCCGAGGCGGCCAACGCTGAGTCGATCTACCAACAACTCGGCGCCCAGTCGGCTCGGGCAGTCAACCGTGCCGCCCCCGGCGGGCTGACCAATCGGGAGGTCGAGGTTCTCGCCCGTATCGCAGCCGGCGCATCCAACCGCGAAGTCGCCAAACAGTTGTTCATCAGCGACAAGACCGTCGGCCGGCATCTGGCCAACATCTTCGTCAAGCTCGGGGTTTCATCACGCACGGCCGCGGCGGCCTGGGCCCATGAGAACGGGGTGCTCCCGGGCGCGACGTAGTTCGAGCTCATAGAAGGCCCGTCAGCGTGTCGCTGAGCCGCCGGCGGGAGTATTTCCGTTGTCGCGACCGTGGTCTTTGTGGCGACCGATTGGGATCTGGGTTGGATTGTCCTTGTGCTGCTGAAGATTCGCGGTTGACCCTGTGGTGGTTGCGGCGACCGTGTCGGTCCGGCCCCGATGCGAATGAGCGTTCCCGGCCAACCCGGAAACCACCGTCACCGTCCAGGATCAGGGCGCCAACGACGGCTCGCGGGCGCAAGCCCAGGCCGTCCAGGGCACCCTTAATTCCAGCGGCACCCAGGGAACTTCCAAGCCGGCCACCGATGGGACCACCACCGGCCCGCTGATGGACGCGGTGCCGCAGTACACGGCCGGCTAAGGAGTGGAACTTGGCTCAGATCCGGGGGGGTCACCGACATGGTCCTCCCCGGATCGGGCCTTTAGAGCGGATGTCCGGTAACGCCACGAACTGCGTTGTCAGCGGCCGATTCTCCCGCTGTCATAAGTGATCTGTGATCAGCGATGACGGGCGATTACCCGTCCGTATAGTCCTTCGCAAAGCCCACCGACGAAAGGTCAGGCCGGTGAACGAGAGACCCGATAGCGGGACGGGCAATGTTTTAGACGTTGTCGCTGACGACGATTGCCGTGATTGCGGCTACGAGCCGGAGCTGAAACGTACTCTTGGTTCCTTTCAGATTTTCGCGATCTCGTTCGCGTTCATCTCGGTGGCCGTCGGCATCTTCGCGACCTACGGCAACGTACTTGGGACTGCCGGGCCGGTCGGAATCTGGTTGTGGATTCTTGCGGCGGTGGGGCAGACGCTGGCCGCGCTGGTGGTGGCGCAGTTCGCGGCCCGCATCGCGCTGAGCGGCTCCTCGTATCAGTGGGCGTCGCGGCTGGCCAACCCGAAGATCGGATGGATGTTCGGGTGGTTGACGTTCTGGTATCTGGCGATCGCGGTTGTCGCCCTTGACAATGCGCTGGCAAGTCAGGCGTTCATGCCGCTGGTGGGGATGGCGGAGAACGAAGACACCGCACGGCTTATCACCTTGGCGATACTGATCGTCCAGGCTGTGCTGGTGATCGCCTCGACGCGACTGCTCGGCCTGATCACCTCGGGCGCGGTGGGAATCGAACTGGCCATCGTCGTGGTGCTGGTGATCGCACTGGCCGTGGTCATGGTGTTCACCGGCAACGGTGATCTGGGCAACCTGACCTCGCGTGGCATCGCCGCCGGCGACCCCAACTATTTCGCCATCGGCGGCGGATTGATGGCCGGGATGATCATGGGCCTGACCACGCTGGTCGGTTTCGATTCCGCGGCGAACCTCGCCGAGGAGGCCAAGGATCCGTTCCGCAGCGTTCCGCGGGCGATTGTGGCTTCGGTGCTCGCCGCCGGCGTTCTGGGGCTGGTGTTCCTGATCGCGCTCACCGCCGCGATCAAGGACCTCCCGGCAGTGAGCGCCAGCGGCTCTCCGGTCGCCGCGATCATCCGAAGCCAACTCGGCCCGGTTGCCGAGCAAATCCTGTTGGCATGCCTGGCATTTGCGATGTTCGGTGCTGGCATGGTCGTGATGGCCGCCTGCTCGCGCCAGGTGTTCGCCATGGCGCGCGATGCGCGCTTCCCCCTGCACGCGTGGATGCGGAAGGTCAATCCGCGCACCCAAACCCCGGTCGTGGCGACGATCCTGATTCTGGCCGTGGGTGTCGTCCTGATGCTGGCGCTGCCCGGTGAAGCGCTGTTGCAGCTGATTATCGGGTCGACGATTCTGCCTGCCCTGATCTACGGCGCGATCGTGATCCTGTACCTGTCGGTGCGGAAGCGACTGGAGCACAGGGAGGGCGGGTTCAGCCTGGGCCGCTTCGAGGTGCCGGTCGCCATTGCCGCACTGATCTGGGAGGCGATCGTGGTGTTCGTCCTCGTGACACCGGGCGACGCCACCGTGCCGACCCTGATCGTCGCCGGTCTGATTCTCGCCGGCGGGGTCTACTTCGCGTACCTGCGGATCATGAACCCGGCTGTTCTCGACACCGAGCCCGGCGAGGACATTTTCGCCGCCACACCCGAGGGGAACAAGTGACGCAGCAAGCCGAACTGACCGGCCGGATCGTCCGTGCCGGCGAGGCCGACTACCCGGGCGCGAGCGCCGGGTGGAACCTGCTGTTCCCCCATGATCCGATGGCCGTCGTGTTCGCCCAGCAGACCCGTGACGTCGTCAACGCGCTGGCCTGGGCGCGGCAGAACAACGTCATGGTTCGGGTGCGCAGCGGCCGGCACTGCCTGGAGGGCTGGTCCAACGTCGACGGCGGGATCGTGATCGATGTCAGCGAGATGAAGTCGGTGGCCCTCGACGCGGCCTCCGGTACTGCCACTGTCGGTGCCGGGCTCAACCAGTCAGAAGCGGTGACTGCCCTTGGCAAGGCTGGATTCGCGGCGCCGACCGGCGGCGAAGGCAGCGTCGGGCTGGTCGGGGCGACCCTCGGCGGCGGCTTGGGACTGCTGACCCGCAACTTCGGGATGGCCGCGGACAATCTGCTGGCGGCCGAGGTCGTCGTCGCCCCGGGTTCGGGAGGGGCTGAGGTGATCGTCGCCGACGAGACGACCAACCCCGATCTGCTGTGGGCGTTGCGCGGTGCCGGAAACGGCAACTTCGGGATCGTCACCTCGCTGACCTACCGGGTCCATCCGCTGACGCAGACCGTCTACATCATCGCGACCTGGCCCGGAATCGGCGCGCTCCCAGAGGTGTTCGAGGCCTGGCAGCGCTGTGCCCCGGAGTCCGACAACCGCCTGACCAGTCAGCTTGAAATCAATCGCGACAGCATCATGTTGGTCGCCGTCCTGGCGTCCGGTTCTGAGGCGGAGGCGGCCGAGATGCTCGCCCCGATCCTGGCCGTCGGTGCGCCCGAGGTGTCCATGACGGACGCGGACTGGGCCGAGAACTACGCCGGCTTCCAGATACCGAAGGACCGTGAACCGGCGAACTGGAAGTTCACCTCCCACTTCGTCTACACGCCGTTTCCCGCTGAGGCGATCGGTGTAATCGGCTCGTTCATGGCGAAAGCCCCGACGGCGGAATGCAACTACTTCACCAACGCCTTCGGCGGAGCCGTCAGGACCAGCGAGCCTTCTGGCGGTTCGGCGTTCGTCCACCGACACGCCCTGTTCTACGCCGAGCCGGGCGCCGCCTGGGGCACTCGCGGTGGAGTCCCGGCAACCGAGGATCCAGTGACCGGCAAGTGCCTGGACTGGATCGCGGAATTCACCGAAGCCCTGCAGCCCTACATCGACGGCGCCTACGTCAACGTGCCCAACGCCGGAAAAGCGAACTGGCAGAACGACTATTGGGGGACCCACGTCGACCGGCTCCGCCAGATCAAAGCGAAGTACGACCCCGACGACGTGTTCAGTTTCGAGCAGAGCATTCCACCGAAGACACAATCAACTCCAAGCGAATGACCGGCTAGGGCGACGGCGCGGTCAGCACCCGGATAGCCTCGCTCAGCGGTTCGGGGGACGTCGCTATGTCACCGACGTACGGGTGTGACAACTGCAGGATGAGGAACACTTGGCCGGCCACCAGAGCGCCTACGGTGGCGACAACTGGGAAGCGCATCGCGGAGTCCTTGACGCCGGAGACGATTGACCAGCCCAGGATCACCCCACCCATCAGAAAGATGACCGCCCAGATCGCCCAGGGCGGCCCCTGGTCGGTCGCTGCGGTGAACACCCGCTCGGAACGGGCTTGGCTGACTTTGTCCAGATTGGCGAAAGATGTTGACAGCAGCGTTTTCTGGAATTCGGTGCGGGGCTCGACTTTCCCATATGTCTCATATACGCGCCAGAGAGCATCGCCGGCTGCCGAGGATGATTGACCCTGCACGCTCAGCGACCATTCGGCTTCGGCCGCACGTTCGTACTCCAGCAGGCTTTGCCGGATCCGGTTCTGGTCAGGCTTGTCGAACACGGCTAGATCGCGGGCCAGTTGAACCCCGGCCGCACCCTCGTCGCGGATCTTCGCATCGGCGGTGTTGATCTGACCCCAAAGGCTGTTGATGAGGAAACCGGTCGAGAAGGCGAATATCGTTGCCATTACGGGAATGAATTTCGTCGCATCGCTCTTCACATGAACGGACCGGTGCCGGAGGTACGCCTGCAGGCCTATCGAAGTACCGACGATGAGGACGATCAGCCCGAGCAGCAGCAGCCAGCCCGGGACGTTACTCACCAACCAACGGCTCACAGCGCAAGCCTAGAGATTGGCGTGCCGCTTACGACAGTTTCGGCCCCGTACGGCGGCGTGCCGGCGTTCATCTCAGTCCGTCTGCGACACTCGACCCACTCGTCGTGCGTCCTCCGCAGAAAGGTCTTCCGGCGACCGAGTCGTCGAAACACAAGCGCAGGTATCCGGCGTCGGCCACCGTCCTTGTCGTCGTTGGCCTTCTTGTACCCGGCACGGC
This sequence comes from Mycobacteriaceae bacterium, assembly GCA_037129875.1. GTDB lineage: Bacteria > Actinomycetota > Actinomycetes > Mycobacteriales > Mycobacteriaceae > Mycobacterium. The sequence continues at coordinate 2,230 of JBAXUD010000109.1, read as the reverse complement.
GATGGCAGCGCCGCCGCCCAACTGCTCTGATCAGGGCTGGCTCGGTGTCCGTGCGGCCGCCCCGTCGGATGCCTCCCGGGGTAGCGACAGCCTCGACCAGTTCGACCAGTCGATGAACCCGAAGTCGGCGCTCCGCGACGGCACCGTGCGGGCGATCTTGACGCCCACGTTCGGCGGGACGACCGCCCGGGTACGACTGTCGAACCGATTCGGCACTGCTCCTGCGACTTTCACGCAGGCGAGCATCGCTCGGCGAGAATCGGAAGCGGCGCTGATGTCCGGCACCATCGCCCCACTGACCTTCAACGGTCTTCGGAAAGTGACTGTTGCACCCGGCAACGACGTGCTCAGCGACCGGGTCGAGATCTCGTTCCAGGCGTTCGATCCGTTGGCTGTCAGCATCTACGTGGCGGGCGATATCGGACATCCGACCGAGCACTATGTTGCCCGGCAGACCTCCTACCTGACCGCGCAGAACGCCGGCGATCACGGTGGCAAGCCGGCCGCTGGCGGTGCTCAATGCCGGCATCACCGGCAACCGCGTTCTGCACGACGCGACTGCCGGAAACAACCCCGATGTGTTCGGTCCCGCGGCCGGCCATCGACTCGACGCTGACGTGCTCGCGCAAGCGGGAGTCACGACGGTGATTCTGCTGGAGGGCATCAACGATCTGCTGATGTCCCCCACTGTCACCGAGGCGGAACTGATCATCGGGCACCGCGATCTGATCGACCGCCTGCACGCGAGCGGTCTGCGGGTGCTCCACGGCACGCTGACCCCGACCGGGGGCTATGCCGATGCCCCTGCCGATACCGAGGCCAAGCGCCAGGCGGTTAATGCCTGGATCCGCGAACAGAGCCCCGCCGACGCCGTGATCGACTTCGACGCCGTGGTTCGCGACCCGGCAGACCCGTCGCGCATCAATCCGGCCTTTGACGGGTCAGACCACCTGCACTTCAACCTCGCCGGTTATCGAGCCATGGGAAGTGCCGTCCCGCTTGAACCGCTCGTCGATCCCGCGTGCATAGCGATGGCTACGTGATCAGTCTGCTGAATGGCGTCGGTGACCGACGCCCCGGTCGCGCGAATTCCGTTTCCTGAGTGGAGAATTCAGCCCTGAATCCAAACCTGCTACGTTCTCCGGCCGTCGAGGGCAAAGCCGGCGATCAGCGCGGTGACCTCGTCGGCCAGTTCGATCTGCGGGAAGTGGCTGGGTCCGGGCAGGATCGCGACGGCGGCGTCGGGCACGTGCGTGCGGATCAGGTCGATCCAGGGTGAGCTCTGGCCGGCGTTGAGCGGCACACGCTTGAGCGCGGTGTCCATCGTCGTGCTCTGGATCGCCAGCAGTGGGACCCGGACCCTATCGAGGGCGTTTTCGACTTCGCTCGCGTCCCAGCCGGCCAGGTCGGTCATCAGGGCCCTGCCCACCTCCGCGGGAAGACGCATCGCCCGATCGCAGATCGCCCTGGCGACAGCAGGATCGCTCGAGGAGAAGAACATCGATGCGAAGAACTCCCGCACGAATCGCCGGTAGCCATCCCCGTCCAGTTCATCGGCCATAGCCCGCCGGGCAGCCACCGGATCACCCTGAGCGATCCGACTGCCGTCCACCAGCACCAGCCCGGCCACGGCGTCGGGCTGAAACCGGTTCGCTTCCAGAACCACACGGCACCCCATGCTGTGGCCCACAAGGATCGCCGGCGGTAACTCAAGGTCCCTCAGCGCTCGCGCCAGGCCGGCGCCGTAGGCCTCGATAGTGCATTCGGCTGGCGTGCCCGGGGTCGATCCATGCCCGGGCAGTTCATATTCGACGACGGTTGTCCTGGATCCCAGCGAGTCGACCTGAGCACGCCAGTCCGTCCGATCACAGGCGAACCCGTGCACGAAGACCAGCGGGGCGCCGGTCACGGCAATCACGTTGCCGCAGCGGGCTTCTGACCCACGCAATGCCAGTTGAGGGTCAGCAACTGTTCTTCCTCGGCCCGGATGTAGGAGTGGCTGTTCTCGTTCATCCGCCCCATCAGCGAGTCGGTCTTGCGGGGGATCAGGTGCATGCCGGCGAGGAACTTGAACACCGCTTCGTACTTGTCGAACAGGGCGACCTCTTTTTTGATCAGCTCGACCGCCGGGCGCCCGACCGAGGAGATCAGCTCGAAGCCGGCGTCGCGGTAGGCGTCCTCCCAGTAGCGGTAGTACCAGAACCCGCCGAACACGGTCAGCTCCCGGGTG
>JBAXUD010000108.1:0-8950 GCA_037129875.1 Mycobacteriaceae bacterium | reverse complement strand
ATGGAGTACTTCTCCTCGACCATGGCCCGGCCCGCCTCACCGTATGCCGCCGCCCGCGCGGGATCCCCGATGGTGTCCAGCAGCGCCTGGGTCAGAGCCGGCACGTCGCGCATCGGCACCAGGCGGCCGGTGACCCCGTCGACGACGATCTCACGTGTCCCGCCGGCGTCGGTGGCCACGACCGGCAGACCGCAGGCGCCCGCTTCGATGAGGGCGGTAGGAAGCGCTTCGTCGACGGATGCCGACACCACGCCGTCGATGGTGGGAAGGATCTCGGGTACATCCTCGCGGCGACCGAGGAGCCGCACCGATTCCTCCAATCCGGCATCGGACACGGCGCGTTCGATGTCGGCGCGACTCGGGCCGTCACCGATCACCAGAAGGATCGCCTCGGGATGAACGGCCACCACACCGGCCCAGGCCCGGACCAGGTCGACATGGTTCTTGTCGGGGCGCAGGGCGGCCACGACTGCCCACACCGGCCGATCGGTGGATCGGGGCCCGGTCCGCAAGGCGTACCGATTCACGTCGACGCCGTTGGGGATCATCCGCCAGGTCCACCGCGCCGGACCGTGCACGCGGGCGTATTCGTCGAAGGCGTGTTGCGAGACGAGCACGAGCCGGCCCAGACGGGCCGGAATACGGACGGACAGCCGCTCTTTGAGCCACTCACCCCGGCGGGTGTGGGGCTGCGGGCTGAGATGCAAAGTGGCCACGACCGGCTTGCCGGCAAGCCTCGCGGCGAGCGGTACCAGGGTGGCGGAGTATCCGAGATGGGCGTGCACGACATCCACCGGCGCGCGTCGGAGCGTTCGTACCAGTCGGAAGAACCCCGCCGGGTCCAGAAGCTTGTCCACCGAGAGGTAGCTCGGTCGCAGACCCACCTCGGTGAGCCGATCGAGCAAGGCGTTGCGGTCCTGTTCGGCCGGCGCCAGGCTCGCGACCGAGACATCCAATGAATCAGGGTCATAACGGCCCAATTCGGCGATCAGATTCTCGGCGCCGCCGAAGTTGTACGAGTCCAGGATCATCAGCACCCGCGTCGCTTCGGGCGCTGAACCACGCTCTGTCAACGAGAACCTCCGATCCGGGGTGTCGGGCCGGCGCCGCGGCCTGTGGACGTTCTGAACCAACTACGAAGGCTATACAGCAACGCAACCACGGGAGACAGACCCAGCATGACCAGGGTGGTGATCACCACGCCGGCTCGGGGCTGTCGGGCCGGCACCTCGCCGACGCTTTCGGCGGTCTGCTCGGACTCGGCATCGCCCCCTGCCGATCCGCCGGGGACGCGGCCGCGAATGGACCGCACGACTGAAAGCCCGGCCTGGAAAAGCTCGGGCGCGCTCAGCCACAGGCCAAGGACATAGGTCAACAGTCCGGCCGCCGCCGCGATGACGAGTATCACCGGGGCCGGTAGCGCCGCGGTCAGATGGGCAACGCCCAGCATGACCACACCCATGCCGATCGCGGCCGGCATCGGCCGCAGCACCGCTCTCCACAGCACGCCGAGACGGATTCCGACCACCTTGCGCACCAGCAGAATGTTCACAAAGAAAGGCACCAACTCGACGAGCAGCAGCATCAGGGCGACCCAGACGATGCTGTGCCCGGCCGCCCACCAAATCGGGCCGACCATCAGCGCCAGCCTGCCGGTGCCGGTCGCGATGAGCAGCGACGGCCGCCCGATGGCCTTGAAAACGTCGCCGGCATGAAATGAGACCGAGAAAAGCAGGGCATAGATCGACAACACCGCGAGCACCGGTGCGGCGTCCGCGTACTGGTGCCCGTACAAAGTCGCGATCACCGCGGGTGCGGCGGCAGCCAACGCGATGCTGATCGGCGCGCTCAGTGCCATGGCCGCCGTCAACACCTTGAGGTAGTGATCGGCGAGGCGCTCACGCGCGTGCTGCAGCCGCGACAACGCGCTGAAGAGCACCTCACTGATCACAATGCACAGGTTGAGGACGAGCAACTCAGGGAGTCGATAAGCGAGTGTGTAAAAGCCGAGTTGCGTGTCTCCCAACCGAATTCCGATGGCGAGATAGTCGACGTTGTAGATCGCGAAGGACAGTAGCGAGACCCCGGTGAGTGAGGCTCCGAAGCGGATGAGGCCCCGCGCTTCCGATCCGTCGAACCCGAATTTGACCGGAGTCCGGGCAACCCACCAATAAAGCACCGTCGTCAGCACGGTTCCGGCCAGCTGGCCGTAGACAAGACTCCACACCCCGTGGCCGGTGGCGGCCAGCGCGATGGTGAGCACGGATTTGGTGGCGGCACCGAGGAACTCCGGCCAGATGCGCTGACGGAAGTCTAGGTCCCGGCGCAACCGAGCGGCCGGGATGGCGCTGAGCGCCGAGATGGTCAGGCCGATGGCCAGCACGCGGATCAGCGGCTCCAGCGCAGGTCGGTGCAGCACTGCCGCGCCGACTGGCGCGAGGAGGGCGAGAGCCGCACCCGCGAGCACGCCGAACGCCACCGAGAGCGTCAAGCCCGTCGGTGCGAGTCGATTCCAGCCACGGGGACTCTGAACCAGCGCGCCGCCCACCCCTAGGTCTTTTACGTAGTCGAAGAGGTTGACGACCAGCAACGCGAGGGCGAACAGCCCGAAGTCGGCGGGATCGAGCAGCCGCGCCACGACGACCGTCATGATCAGTGTCGAGCTCTTGCTCAGACCGAAGACCAAGTAATTCCAGGCGGCCTGCCGCCCGGTGGGTGGGTCCGCCTGCGCCGACTCCGACGAACCGTCCCGGATATGCGGGGGACTATCGCCGGCTACTTTCGGGTCATGCTCAGGTGCCACCCGCACAATCCCCAATCACCACGGAGTTGTAGAGATTCGTACATCATGGAAGCAGAGCGGCGCGAACGTCAGCCAGACGCGGCCTGAAGCTCTTCCGAGGACGATAACAGGACTCCCGCCACCGCCTAGGAGCCTTGTCGCCTTACAACACCCGCAGCTTCTCCCACGGGACATGCTCCATCGAGTCGTAGTCCCAACGGAATCCCGCGGCCTTGTAGACCTTGCCCAGAGTGCCTGCGGGAGCGGAGGTATCGAGTTCGAAACTCACGCTCAGTGGCGTACCTCCAACGTCCATGACGTACCCGCCGTAGATCTGCATCGCCCTCGCGACAGCCAGCTCCCCTCGGGTGAGGCCCAGCTTGCTCAAATCCAGCGCGGGGTCCAACTGCAGCCGAGCGCCCTCGGGAATGCAGTCGGCCCGGGTCGACGTCCCGTCGGATTTCAGTGCGGGCGGCCGAAATGTGGTGCACGCGTTGTTGGTCTGCAGTGCCAATGCGTGTGGGATGTCGCCTGCGTCGATTTCGGCTACCCGGATCACCCCCGCAAGCCGGGACGAACCCGAGCCGGTTCCCGATCCGCCCCAACCAGACCCTTGCAGGCTGTTGACCGCCCCCCATTGCGCAGACCACCGGTCGCCGTCCCTGGTCGCCCGCCAGAACTCGAAAATGGTTGATGTGGCCTCATCGACGGTGATCATTGCGCCGTCCGACCCCGAATGGGGTGCCGCGTCAGGCGGAATCAACACCGGCCAGCCCGCGAACGGGCAGACGCCCCAACCGTCTTCGGTGCACGTCACCGCGTGGGCGGGCATGTCCGGGGTCACCTTATAGACGGGAATTCCGAACTCCACCAAATTGGCGTACAAGGCGCGGGTGGATTGGGCGAACGCGGTCATCGCGGTGCTGTTCGGATCGATCACCGGGTTCGGTGGAATCGTTTGCCGCCATGGGCTGTTGGTTGCGAACGGAGCGCTGAACGCGCTGGAGACGGAAGCCGAACACGCAGCCCGGCCAACCAAGGTCGCCGCCACCGCGATCACAATCGCAGCCAACGCCGCTGCGGATCGCCAGGGCCGCCGGCCGGTCGGGGGTCGCCGCCGAGGTCGCGGCGCACCCTGGCGTCGATGTCGTCCCCGTCGGGCAGGCGCGGCGGGGACAGGTCCGGTCGGTATGTGTTCACCGTGCCGGGGGAACGTCATCTCGCCCTCTCGAAGACCGGTGATCGCGATGCGTCAATCGGCAAATCGTCAGCAAGATCCGGATTCCGGCCGCGCCTCCGGGCTGCCGATGACAGCGTCAGGCCGATCACCAGCACCGCGACCGCGCCGGAACCGACGCCGCTGATGATCGTGGTGGTCGAGCGGTCCCGCACCGGTTCGACCCGCATGCTGCCGATGGTCTGCAGCAGGTACTGGTCGTAGCCAATCGACTGGGTCAACCGGCTTGCCGCGCTGGCCACGGCCAACTGCACACCATCGCGGGCCTGCAACGGGGTGTCGGCCTTGGCGGTGAAAGTCATCAGTCCACGGACCGGGTCGGCGTCGATCGTGACGGGCAAGCTCTCATCGCGCAGCAGGATCTCGAACGTGGGCAGCAGTTCGACCCGTGATCGGATGTCGAGTGCGTAGGCGTACCAGCTGTCGGCCGGGCCGGCCGGCACCAAAGTCACGCGCTGCGTTGCCCGGAATGTCTGCGGGCTGTTCACCGCCATAACCATCCAATAGACACCGAGCCCCACTGCACCTGCCAATAGCCAGACTCCGACGGCGCGGCGGAACGCTCGCAGCGCTTCTGTGGGCACCGGCCAGGCCGGCGCGACAGCGGCGACCATGGCCAGAACCACGGCGAAGGTTCGGAAGTACGCTAAGTGCAACCCAGCACTGGACACCGAGTAGCCGATGATCGCCGCGACCAGGGCTGCCGCCAAAACCCGTTCGGGGCAGCGCGGCTGCGCGATGATCCGCAGCACGAGCACGGCGAGGAAACCGCACACCATCACAGTCCACCCGGTGAGACCGAGCAGCCCGGACTCAGCGGCCAGCGACAGATAGATGTTGTGCGCACCATTCGCCGGCTCCCGGACAGCCATCGGCACCTGCCCGGCGAAGTTGACCACCTGGCCGGGAAAAGTGGCCGGGCCAAACCCGAAATACGGCCGCTCCTCAAACATCAAGCCGGCCTGTTGCTGCGCGGCCAGCCGTCCGAGCAGCGACGGGTCGACTCTTCCATTGGCCTGACCGTGGCTGATCTCCTGGAACATCCGCTGGAGCCGGTCCCCTACACCCGGCACGAGCAACAACACCGATGCAGCCGGCAGGCTGAACAAACCCCATCTCCGCACCGACCGCTCGGAAGCGACGAACCACAACACGATTGCGATGCCGGCCGACAAGAACGTGCCACGCGACTGGGTTAAGTAGACGCCGGCCAGAAGGGCGAGGATCGACAGCGCGAATGCGCTGGCGGCCAACCGCTGGCCAGATCGCAGAGAGCGGGTCAGTAGCGCTGCCGCCAACGGCAGACCCATGACCAGATGGCGGCCCCAAAAGTTCGAGTCCGGCAGCGGGCCCCCATACCGCAGCGTTGTGATGTCCTCACCGACCGCCGTTGTCACGATGGAGAATCCACCGAACGATGCTGCGCCGCCGAAAACGAACTCATTGATCACAGTGAGCACCGACAGCACTGCGAACACCGCCACGATGGTCGTCGCCACCATCCACGCCCGGGCCGTCATCTGGGTCAGCAGCAGAACCAGCATCAAGAAGGCAAAGTCGATTGCTGTGTGGCGCAGGCTGGACAGTGACGACGCGACATCGACGCTGCCGATGGTCGCCACCACCTGCGTCGCGAAGAAGCAGGCCAGTGAAGAACCGCAGATCACCGTCCAAGCGTTGAGCCGGGCGCGCAGTTGAGGATCGCGCACGGCGAGCGCGACGGCGAGTCCAGCGAGCAACATCGAGCCCTGGAACAGGGGAACGCTGCCGTATCTGTCAAGCACACCGGACAGATTGCTGACCTCGATGGCCACGACGATGACCAAGGCAAGCACCGGGCGTCGTGCCGCGAAAACCAATCCGGCGCCTGCTACAGCGGCGACCACGATCAGCAGCGGCTTGTTCGACCCGAACATGGCGACGGCGCCCACCACCGCGGCCCCGCCGACCAGGGCCATGGCCGAGAGTTCGCCGGAGGTCGGTATCGGTGTGGTCCGGATCGACCCGGTCATCACCCCGGGAGCGCCTCTTGATCCATGGTGGCGGCAGCGTGGGTGGCCGCGTCCAATCGCCGGCGACGCAATCGCACGACAAACCACCCCAGTCCACCGCCGATCAGCAATCCCCCGAGCGCCCCCGCCGCAGCGACCTGCGATGGCCCCGGAGATGGAAGGGGAACCGCATTGCCCTTCGGTGGCCACAGCACCTTCACGTTGTAGGGGACCACCAACGAGGTCACCTCCGGAGTGGCGGTGGTCAGGACGTCATTCAGTGCCAACTCGGCGGCTTCCGGCGACGAAGCGTCCATCGTGATCGTCACCATCGTGGTCTCCGGGAGTGCCGCCGCGATGAGATAGAGATCGCCCTGCGCAGCCTTCGCGGCGTTGGCCGCCGAGGGCAGCCAACGCGGGTCGTTGTAGAGCACTGCAGCGGTTCTGCTGACCTGGCCCCGAGTGAGCACTTCCCAGAAGGCCGAGGCCTGCTCGGTGGTCAAATTGGGTGCCGGCAGCAGCGCGACGTGAGCCGACGCCTGGTAGCGGTGAGATTGCGGGGCCAGAAAGTATCCCAGCACACCGGCAGCGGCAGCGGCGATAAGCGCGAAGACCGCGATAGTGATGCGGTTTCCAGTCATCTTCCTACTCTCGCCGTGTTCGGTGCAGTTTAGCCTGCATCAACTGATGGGTTGCCGGTGTGCCGGCGGGCTGATGCCGGGAAAGTGCCTGCTGAGCGTTCCGGTTACGGGTGGCTACGATCGTTCGGTGTCAGTCGCGTTGATCAGTGCCGTGGACCCTTACCCGACCGACGCCGGCAAGAAGGTGGTCCTGGCCGGTTTCCTGGACTACTTCGCCGACCGGTACGGCCCGCGGAATGTGCACTACATCAAGGTCGGGGCCGCTCCGCAACAGGAGTTCGGCGTGACGGTGCACGTGGTGCCCGGCCCCACCCGTGCAGCCGTCGTGGGCAACATGCTGACAAAGGTGAGCACCGGGCGCGCCAGCCTGCAGGAGGCCTTCCTCGGCTCGCGGGTCACCGGCGCCGCCATCAGCCGGGTCCTCACCGAGATTCGACCGCGCCTGCAGGTGTACGACACCGTCCGGATGGCGCAATATGCGTCCGACGCCGTCGCGGCGGAGCAGATCTGCTATCTCGACGACCTGTTCTCCGAGCGCTATGCCCGGATGCTGGAGGCCGCGGAGACCTACCCCGATGTCGACATCAGCCCACTGGGTAACTTCGCCGAGCACATCCCGCGTCGACTGCGCCCGCTGGCCAGCCATCGGCTCGGGCAGTCGGTCTTGCTTCGAGCCGAGCGGGCGCTGGTTCGGCGCAGTGAGGATCGCACAGCGCGCAGGTTTCACCGGAGCGTGCTGATCAACGCCGACGAGGCCGCGATCCTGGCGAATCGCACCGGCCTGCCGCCGACCCGGATTCGGTGCGTCCCACCGCTGATCAGACCAGCGGTCGCGGCCGCGAGGCGCTACGACGGTGCCCCGGAGTTCCTATTCCTCGGCCTGCTGTTACTGCCCCACAACGACGACGGTCTGCAGTGGTTTCTCCGGACTACCTGGCCCCGGGTGCAAGAGCGGCTGCCGGGAGCCCACCTGAGGGTGATCGGGCGCGACCCACGGCCCGAATTGCTGGATCTGGCCGGCAAACTGGGCGACAGCGTCTCCGTCGACGGGTACGTTCCCGACCTCGGCGACGCACTCGGTCGGGCGGCGGCGCTGATCAACCCGCTGCGTTTCGGTTCGGGTGTCAAACTGAAAGTCATCGAGGCGCTGGGAAGCGCGGTCCCGGTGGTCTCGACGCCGATCGGCTCTGAGGGCATCGCCAGTGGGGCGGGTACCGGTGTGCTGGTGGGCAGCGAACCTGCCGAGATCGCCGAACTGCTGTGTTCGTTAACCGATCCCGTCCGCAACAACGAGGTCTCGGCGGCGGCCCGGGCGCACTTTCTGCAGACGTACTCACGGCAGGCGGTATTCGAGGCCTACGACGCGGCCTTTGCCCGGGACTAGCCCTCGAGCTTGTAGCCCAGCCCGCGCACGGTCACCAGCCGCACCGGGTTGGCCGGGTCGCTCTCGATCTTGGCGCGCAGCCGTTTGACGTGGACGTCGAGGGTCTTGGTGTCCCCGACATAGTCAGCCCCCCACACCCGGTCGATCAACTGGCCCCGGGTCAGCACCCGACCCTTGTTGCGCATCAGGTATTCGAGAAGGTCGAATTCTTTGAGTGGCAGAGCGATCTGTTCGCCGTCCACGCTGACGATGTGCCGTTCGATGTCCATCCGGACCGGGCCTGACTCCAGCACCGTGTCGCCGATTTCCTCCGCCTCGGCCCCGCGGCGCAGCACCGCACGGATGCGGGCGATCAGTTCGCGCGCCGAGTACGGCTTGGTGACGTAATCGTCGGCCCCCAGTTCCAGGCCGAGCACCTTGTCTATCTCACTGTCGCGGGCGGTCACCATGATCACCGGGACACTGGATCGGGCCCGCAACTGCTTGCACACATCGGTGCCGCTCATCCCGGGAAGCATCAGATCCAACAGCACGATGTCTGCGCCGGCCCGGTCGAATTCGGCCAGGGCGGAAGGGCCGTCGGCGGCCACAGTGGTCTCGAACCCCTCCTTGCGGAGTAGGTACGCCAGCGGATCGGCCAACGACTCCTCATCCTCGACGATCAGCACCCGAGTCACTGAGCCTCCTGTTCTTCGATGTCTTCGTCGTCGTTCCCGCTGTAGGCCGGGATGGAAAGAGTGAACGTCGAACCGGTTCCGGGCCGGCTCCACAGCCGAATGCCACCGTTGTGGTTGGCGGCCACGTGCTTGACGATCGCCAGCCCCAGTCCGGTCCCGCCGGTCGACCGCGAGCGCGCCTTATCGACCCGGAAGAACCGCTCGATCTGATTGGTTACTGCGCAGGTGGGTCTCTGCT
>JBAXUD010000107.1:0-8965 GCA_037129875.1 Mycobacteriaceae bacterium | reverse complement strand
TGGTCATACTTATGACTATGTCTGAAGTCAGCTCACTCGCCGAGACGAAGGCGCATCTCTCGGAGTTGGTGGCCCGTGTCGGCGATCAGCACGAGCGGATTACGGTCACGGTGCACGGACGCCCCGTGGCGGTCCTTCTTGCCGTCGACGATCTGGAGTCACTCGAGGAAACCATCGCGGTGCTGTCCGACGCAGCAACGCTGCACGCGCTTGGCGAGGCCGATGCCGAGCTAGCTCGTGGAGAAGGGGAGAACCAGAACAGCCTTGCCGCGGCGATGCGAGCACGTCGAGCCAGGACGTGACCGAACGGCGATACGAGTTGATAATCGCCCCCACAGCGCGCAGACAACTGGCCGAACAACTTCCAGAATCAGTGGCGTTCGCTGCCTACGAGTTCATCATCGGCCCACTGCTCGACAATCCGCACCGCGTCGGCAAGCAGCTACGACCACCGTTGAATGACCGCCACAGTGCCCGCCGCGGCACCTACCGCGTGCTCTACAGAATCGACGATGAACGCCAACGAGTCACCGTCGTCGGGGTGTTCAGCCGCGCGGACGCACACCGTGCCCGATGACAGCAGGCCTTCGTCGTTGCGGGCAGCTTGATCTTCCCGCTGTTCCTGCTCGCGCGCGAATTGCCAAGGGGTACATCGGAGGCGGCACGCCTGCGCACGACAGACACCATCCTGCTCTGCCTGCTGGCCGTCGCGATGTTGGGTTTGATGATCTTCGCCGCATGAGGCTGGATCAAGTTTGCCCGGGGTCCGAACCTCGAGCCACCAGGGCGGCGAGAACCGCGGCCGCGCTAATGTTCACATCCCTGGTAGCTGTGAGCAACGTCAGCATGCGTTCCCTAGCCAGTTCGCCCAGATGTAGGAGTGTGGCGGCGCGAGAGGGCTCGGTCAGTTCCTCGCGGTAGCGGGATGCGAACTCTTCGAATAATGCTGGGTCATGGCCGTACCAGGTGCGGAGTTCGTGGGATGGAGCGACGTTTTTGCACCACTCATCGAGGTGGGCCCGGGCTTTACTCATGCCGCGTGCCCAGAGGCGGTCGACCAGTATTCGGGTGCCGTCATCGGAAAGTGGAGGGTCATAGATCCGACGCACCCGGGTATTTGGGCGTTGGGCCATCGCATCTCTCCGTAGTTGCTGTCTCTTACCCGCCGTCGCTACCCGACAGAGTATGGACCCCGCGGGTCGGCAGCGGACGCTGCGGGAAAGAGCCGTTTGAGATCATTCAACTTAGGCATGTCATTGATCTCGATGTACGGAAGCGTCATCTTCGGGCCATATCGCGTCGAGCACGTCGTCGGGCAGATCTTCCCACGATGAGACGGTCAGGACTTAGCGGGCAGCAGTGCGGCGTCGCCCACGCCGATGGTGATCCGCGGGTTTGCCGAGGGGTCGAGCCACGTCAGCAGCGATTTCATCTCGCTGCGGCCGATCGCGACACATCCCCAGGTGGGGGTGCCGTCGGTGACGTGCAGGAAGATGCCGGAGACCTTTCCGGGGATTCGCTGGGGATTCACGGCGATATTGACGGCGTAGTCATAGACCGGCCCCGAGTCGTACAGGTTCTCGGTGACCGACGACGGATTCGCCGCCGACCGCACGTGGGTGTTGTACGTCGGTGAGCCGGCGTCCTCGTCCCACCAGTCAGCCGTGGTGGCCTGGAAATAGGGCATCTTGGTGCCTGGGTTGGGCTCGCGGCCGAAGGCCTGGTCGAAAGCGAACGTTCCCACCGGAGTGCGGTGCACGCCGTCGGCTCCCTCGCCCACCCCGACGTCGCCGACCATCGTTTTGACCGGGCCCAGGACGGTCTTCCACTGCTGGCCGACCCGCTGGAACGCGGTGAGGGTTCCCGACGTCGCATCCGCCGCCGGCACCCCGACGACGATCCACTGGGTGGACTGAGCGGCCGGGGCAGGCGCGGGCTCAGCGCCGGCGGGCACCGCGAGCGGCAGGCTCAGCAGCGCCAAGCCGACATTGGTCACGGCCTTCTTGAGCAGCATCGGCAAAGTCACAAGCACCCCGGATCTGATGAAAACACTGCCCTGGCGACAGCCCCGCAATCCTAACGGCGCCGGCGCGGCCTATCCGGGCGGTGAAATCGGTTCGGGGCCAAACCGGCGACGAACCGAGATCTGCGTTCAGTGCGCGACGTCGACGACCAGTCGGGGCGGACTGTCGAGGACCTGCACGCGGAAGGGCACCTGCGTGCGAACCCCGGCGACCCAGGTCAGCACGGCCTCGAAGTCCCCGGCGCTCTTGACCTCGGTCACCGACGCGGTGTCGGCGCTCAGCGTTGCGGGACCTGAATAGGTGCGAGGTCCCCCGGCCCAGCCGTCGGCCGTGGCCGGGGTCAGGGACAGTTGCAGCAGGGCTCCGGCGCCCGGCAGCGGGATCTCGAAACCGGACGCGTCCTGGTGCGCCGGCAGGGGGCGGTAGCCGACGGTGTAGCCCGGCACCCGGTCGGTGAACTCCAGGACCAGGCGGTCGTAGCCGTCCTGGCCCGCCAACCGCACCGCCGCCAGATGCGCGATGTCGCCGGACGGGTCCGTGTGGACGTCGGCCGTGCCGGCTCCGGGAAGGCCGGGATCGGACTGCGCCGGGATGGCGGCGCATCCTGACACCCCGGCCAGCACCACGGCGACCGCGATCAACGAGGCGGGCAGCCGGGTGGCAATCATTCCCATAGGTTAGGACTCCTTGACCTGCGAGTACCAGATCCGGTCGGCGACCAGAACGATGTCGTCGGAGATGGCCGAAATCCGGCGGTAGAACTCACGCCGTCCGGTGACGACGCTGATATCGGTCACCGACAGCAGCTCCCCGGCGGCCTCGCGGTAGGTGCGCTCCAGATTGCGCTGGGACTTCACCGCCGCGTCGGCGGCCTCGGTGGCCGCCGCGGCAGCCGGGTGACTTAGCGCGGTGAAAGCCGCCTGCAGATGGCGCACCCCCTCGGCCAGCTGGACGGCCATGTCGGCGGTCGCCTGGTCCGGGGGGAACTCCATGGCCTCGGACTCACGGACGGTGTTCTTGGCCCCGTTGATCACCTTGTCGAGGTCCCGGGACAACTGGAACAGGTCCTCGGGCTGCAGTGGGGTCGTGAACGCCTCGCTGACGGCGTCGACGAGGGCGCGGCGGACTTCGTCGCATTCATGCTCGGCCTGACGCACGTCGTCGGCCCGGGCGACGGCTCCGGCGGCCCAGTCGGCGAAGGCGTCCATACCCCGCGCGGTGATCTCGGCCTGCCGCTGCAGCATGCCGACGACGTCGGGGGTCTGCGGCAGGAACCAGCGAGTGCCCTTGGGACTCCCCATTCCCCTGTTGTTCCCCATTGCTCTATCGGTCATAGTGCTCTCCATCCGAGAAGGACGACGACCGCCAGCAGGCCGGCCGCCGGGATCGTGGTCAGCCACGCGATGCCCATCTCCCGCACGATCTGCCAGCTCACGTGCTTCCACCGGCGCCGCCCACCACCCACGCCGACCACCGAGGAGGCCACCACCTGGGTGGTGCTGACCGGGGCGCCGACAAGCGAGGCGCCGAGGATGACGGCGGTCGAAGATGCCTGGCTGGCGAACGAGTCGATGGGCGTGAGGCTGAAGATGCGCTGGCCGATGGTTTTGACGATGCGCCAGCCGCCCAGCGCGGTGCCTATTGTCAGAGCGACACCGGTGGCTACCTTCGCCCACAGCGGCACCGACATCGTGGTCGTGTGGCCGGAGGCCAGCAGCAGCACGGCGATCACCCCCATGGATTTCTGGGCGTCGTTGCCGCCGTGACTGAACGAAAGTCCGGCTGCGGCAACCCATCCCCCACCGCGGACCGGACCGACCCACCGCGTCGTCCAGCGGCGCGACACCAGTCGCAGCAGGCGCAGCAGCAGGAATGCGAACGCGAAGCCCAGGGGCGGGGAGATGACCAGGGCGACCAGGACGCCGATGACGCCGGTCGGATGCCAGCCGTCGAAGCCACCCCACTGGACCGAGGCCAGACCGCCGTAGTGCGAGAGGATGCCATCGGCCACGGCAGCACCCACCAGGCCGCCGACGAGCGCGTGGCCGGAGGACGACGGCAGTCCCAGCCACCAGGTGAGGGCGTTCCACCCTGTCGCACCGGCCAGTCCGGCGCCGACCACAGGCACCATCTGGCTCTGCGGGACGGTGACGATCTTGCCGATGGTGTCGGCCACCGCGGTCCCGAGCAGCACCGCACCGGCCATGTTGAAGACGGCCGACAGGGCGATGGCCTGACCCGGGGTGGCTCCGCGGGTGGCCACCAAGGTGGCGATCGCGTTGGCGGCGTCGTGAAAGCCGTTGGTCAGGGCGAAGGCCATCGCGAAGCCGATGGCGACGATCAGCCCGACTTCCATTGAATTCTCCCGCCGGATGTGGCCGGGACCGCTGTTAAACCGACCGTGTACGCACGGTGAACATAACAAAAACGGCGGGTTAACAGACTGGACGCGCTCGATTCAGCGCGCCAGCCAGCTCAGAGCAGCGGCCACCAGCGCGGCGGTGCCGGTGTCCAGCGTCGGCTGGATGACCGGGGCGAACCGCGGCGAATGATTGACCGGGATGTCGGCGGCTGTGCTGCCACGTGCTTCGGCGTCGCGCAGGGCCGCGGGATCGGCGCCGCCGAAGAGCCAGTAGGTGTACGGGGCGTTCACCCCGCGCGCGATGTCGCTGAAATCCTCGCTGCCCAGCACGCGCGGCGGCACGATCACCCGGTCGGCTCCGAGCAGTTCGGTGAACGTATCGGTGACCTTCGTGGTGACGTCGGGGTCGTTGTCGGTCAGCGGGGCCTGGTCGAACATCTCGAACTCGGGTTCACGGGGGGAGTTCGACGCCCCACACTCGGCGGTGACGATCCGCCGGATCGCCGCCAGCATCGTCGCGCGGACCGCCTCGCTGTAGGTACGGATGTTGATCTGCAGTTCGGCGTGGTCGGCGATGATGTTCGCTTTGGTGCCCGCGGTGATGCTTCCCACCGTCAGCACCGCAGGCTCCCCCGGCTCGATCTCGCGGGCGACGACGGTCTGCAGCCGCAGCACGATCGACGCGGCCAGCACCACCGGATCGATGCATGCCTGGGGCATCGAGGCGTGTCCGCCGCGCCCGTACACGGTGACCCGAATGCAGTCCGCCGCGGCGAAGGACGGCCCGGACTTGGTGGCGACGCAGCCCGCCGGCAGGGGTGCGACGTGTTGGCCCAGTGCGACGTCGACCGGGCCGACCAACCCGGCCAGGCCGTCGGCGACCATGCCACGGGCCCCGTCGAGGGTCTCCTCGGCCGGCTGGAAGACCGCGACCAGCGTTCCGCTCCAATGGTTTTCACCGAGTGCCAGCAGCTGGGCGGCGCCGAGCAGACACGTCGTGTGCATGTCGTGGCCGCAGGCGTGGGCCACCGGCACCGGATTGTCGGCGCCTTCCGGCGTGGCCACCTCCGTGCTGGCGTACGGCAGCCCGGTGTCCTCCCGCACGGGCAGCGCGTCCATATCGGCGCGCAGCAGTACCGTGGGGCCCTCGCCGTTGCGCAGAATTCCGACCACGCCGGTACCGCCGACGCCCGTCGTCACCTCCAACCCCGCCAGCCGCAGCCGGTCGGCCACCGCGGCGGCCGTCCGATGCTCCTGCCGGGACAGTTCGGGGTGCCGGTGCAGGTCCCGGTAAAGGTCTTCCTGCCAGGAGCGGACGCCGTCGGCGGCGGTCATGATGGCGGCGAAGGCGGGGTGGATGGTCAGCGGAGGATCCTTCCGGTCCGTATTCAGTATCACCGTAATGCCGCGGACGGGCCCAGGGCTCGCCATTGCCCCGTCCGGGGGCACAACACTTTTGCCCGCCTCGGAGCGACAACACGTGTCGCTCCGAGGCGGGCAAAAGCGACATGGCCTCGCGCGGACGCCGCCCCGGGAGGGGCCGGACCTCAAGTCCCGGTGAACCCGACGGTAGTTACCCTGTGAGGTCACAGGAACGGAAGGAGCCGGATGTCGTTCACACATCTCGCGAGCTTCACGTGGAAAGACCAGACGACGCTGGCCGACGCCGCGAAGATCACGGCCGCACTGACCGACCTGGCCGCCACGCTGGACGGTGTCGAAAGCTATCGATGCGGCGCCGATATCAGCCGCACTCCCGACTCCTACGATTATGCGGTGCTCGGCGTATTCGCCGGCCGCGACGACTTTCTGGCCTACCGGGACCATCCCGAGCATCAACGCATCCTCAAGGAGTTGATCGGGCCCAACCTGGCCAAGCGGATCGTCGTTCAACTCCAGAGCTGAACCACTGGCGAACTACCTGCTCGCCGGGTTCCGGGCCACAACTGCGTGATGACGGCAGTACCCGCCCAACGGCGTTGGGAGCCAACCGAAGTCGACCAGTAATTCATTGAGCGACTGCTTGACGACCGCGACATTCGACTCAAGGACGAAGACTGACACCTCAATGGTCTCGGTGCAACTCGCACAGACAATCCGGTATTCCCACACCGACTCGTGTTCAGCGATTTCCAAGGCCATCGGGGTCGGACCAATCTCGGGAAGCGAAGCGCCAACTTAACACCGGTTCACTCTTGCCGCATGCCGGCAATGTTGTCCTCCGATCGGAGGAGGTGAGACTCCACCGGTCAATGGGCTGATCAGCCCAGGGCACGGGGTGCTCGCGCAGGGGATCGTTGTCTCCAGACGGCCCAGGGTGGCCCCAAGCGAGAAGAGACTCTGATGGAGCGCATGGTCACGACCCTTCGCCGGTACTTCGAGGGATGGGCGACGGTGGATCCCGCAGTGGCCCTTGGCTTGTTCGGTACCGGCGTCGGCCTGGCCGTCCCTGAATTCCCGGTGACCGAGCAGAACCGCCCGCTCGTTCGGGTAGCCTAGCCCGCATCGCGGGCATCGCCGATGGGCTGGGAGTGGCGCGGAATACCGAGTGCCACAGTCAGTTCCAGGATCGCCTCAGGGTCGTTGAGCCGGTCGCCGTAGAGCTGGCGGATCTGATTCATGCGGTAGCGCACCGTTTGGGGGTGGACGAACAACTCGGCGGCGACGGCGTCCCTTCGGCCCTGGTTCAGCAGCCAGCTGCGCAGCGTCTCGGCTAGGCGCTCCGCGGGGCCGGGGCCGAGGTCTGCCAGCGGCGCCAGTGCCCGCCGCCGCAGGTCCTCGGCTGCCTCCTCGTCGGCGCCGAGCACCAACTCGACCAGATGCTCGTCGGTGTTCAACACGCCGGCGCCCAGCTTCCGCGCGCGTACCGCCCGCAGATACGAGGCCCGCACCGCCGTCCAGGGCCGGCACGGCCCGACCACCGCCGTCCGACCCGCCAACGCGGTCAGCAGCGCTGTCCGCCGGACGCCGTCCGCGTCCGGCACCAGCGCGACGGCCCACGACCCCGACGGATCCAGCCCGGGCAGTCCCTCGGTCACCTGCAGGGACATCGGGCTCAACACCGTTGCGGTACGCGACATCTGGGCCGCCGGAACCAGTACCGCCGTCAGAGTCTCGGGAGCGGGCCACGCGGCCGTCTCGGCGCTGGAACGCAGCGTCTCCGGATCCTCTCCGCCGAGCAGTTGGCGGCCCAGGAGGTCGAGGTGGCGTTGGCGCACCCGGCCGGCGGTGGCGAGTTCGTCGGAGTGGCCGGACACGCTCGCGGCCGAAAGCTCGTCGATGTAGGCGAATGTCAGCTCCGCGAACCGCGCGACGATCCGCGCCGGCAGGCCCGCGTCGACCGCGGTTGCCGACAACTCCCGCCACGCCACGCGGGCGCCGACCCGGAAGGCTGCGAGCAGCACGTCGATGGATCGGCCGTCGCGGGCCTCGCCGCGCCCCAGCTCATAGGCCCCGTCCAGGGCCGCGACCACCGAGGGGTCCGAAGCGGAATCCCCGCCGCGAGTGGCCAGCCGTAGAAAGGCCCCCAGCGACGCCTGCACCGCGTTCACGATGTTCTGCCCCATCCGGCCCCGGAACGGGTCGGTATAGGCGGGAACTTCGGCGATGATGGCGGCGACCGTCCGCTCTGCCATTCTCGGCAGCACCCCTTCGAGGGCGGTCGCCACCTCCGCATCCAGGTCAAGCCCGGTGAATCGCGAGCCCGCCTCGGGCATATTGTTCCTTTCGAACAAATCCGGTCGATCTATTCACACGCTTTGATCAAGACTTTATCCTCATGCGCGAGTCATGGTGGAGACATGACCATGACGACACCCCGGCCCTCCGCCGTCAGAGGCTTACGCCGCACGCTCGTCGGACTGGCTGAGCGGGTCACCACTCCACTGCTGCCTGCCGACTATCTCGACGCGATCGACCCCCTGCTGTCCGGCGCTCAGCTCCGCGGCCGCATCGTGGGCATCCACCCGGAGACCCGCGATGCGGTGACGGTGGTGATCAAACCGGGCACCGGTTGGCGCCCCCACCTCCCGGGCCAGTATCTGCGGTTGGGCGTGGAGGTGAACGGGGTGCGCCAGTGGCGCAGTTACTCGATCACCTCGCGCGCCGACCGGCCCGACCGATGCGTGACGATCACCGTCAAGTGCGTTCCGGATGGCATCGTGTCTAACCACCTGGTGCGCCGTGCGACCGTGGGCACCGTCGTCCACCTCGGACAGGCCGCCGGCGACTTCACCCTCGAGCCCGCCGGAGCCCCGGCCAAGGTGCTGTTCCTCACCGCCGGCAGCGGGATCACCCCCGTCATGGGCATGCTGCGCAGCCTGACACCGGCGGTGCCCAACGGCATCGTCCCCGCGGTTCCCCGCGACATCGTTGTAGTGCACAGCGCCCCCCGCGCCGACGACGTCATCTTCGCCGGCGAGCTGCGAATGCTGGCCCACCGCGGACACATCCGCCTGGTCGAGATCCACACTCGTACCGACGGCCGTCTCGACCCGGCCCGGTTGGGCGAACTCGTCGATGACGCCGACCAGCGCCAGACGTGGGCGTGTGGGCCTACCGACATGCTGGACGCCGTCGA
>JBAXUD010000106.1:0-8966 GCA_037129875.1 Mycobacteriaceae bacterium | reverse complement strand
AAGCGCCGACGCCCTGACGGAAGCCATCGCGCAGGCCGATGGCCTGACGGAAGCCGCGCTGAGCGCCGGATCGACATCGCTGCAGCGGTTGGCCGCCGGAACCGCCATCGATGCGGGAGGACTCGTTCCCGACGAGAATCACGTGAACAGCTGGACCCAGCACGTCCACGAGGTCGAGCCGCTGGAGATGCTCGAGGTGCAACTGGCCAACACCACCGCGCCGTTCCTGCTCATCAGCCGACTGCGTCCATCGATGGTGGCGTCATCGGCCCGGCGCACCTATGTGGTCAACGTCTCCGCCATGGAGGGGGTGTTCTCCCGCCGCTACAAGGGGCCGGGGCACCCGCACACCAACATGGCGAAGGCCGCGCTGAACATGCTCACCCGGACCAGCGCGGGGGAGATGTTCGAGACCGACGGCATTCTGATGACCAGTGTCGACACCGGGTGGATCACCGATGAGCGTCCGCACCCGACGAAGGTCCGCCTCGCCGAGGAGGGCTTCCACGCCCCGCTCGACCTCGTCGACGGCGCGGCCCGGGTGTACGACCCGATCGTGCAGGGCGAGGCCGGAATTGATCTGTACGGGGTTTTCCTCAAGGACTACCGGCCGTCCGATTGGTGACCATCGGGGGCAATCGGGAAGTCGATAGAGTGACGGCCGTGTGGTGCAACCGGATAGTGCGGATCGTCCCCGTGATTGCGGTCGCGATCGTCATGGCGAACGGTTGTGCCGGAACGCAAAATGCCGGCGCCCCTGCCTCCACTGGGCCGGACAGCGCGCACAAGCCGGCGTTGTTCTATGCCAAGGACGGTGCGTTGTATGTCAGCGACCCGGCCGGCACCCCCGGGCGCAAGCTCACCGACGGACCCGCGGACACCGATCCGGCGCCGGCCCCCGATGGCAGCCGGGTTGCGTTCGTGCGCAAGGCATCTCGTGCCGACGCCGGCGGCCAACTGTGGGTGCTCGATCTGTCGGCCGACAGCGCCCCGGCGTCGGCTCCCCGCAGGCTGGTGGATCCCGCCGCGCTGGTGCCGACTTTCGCAGGTGACGATCCGACTCGCAGCACCCTCGACAGTCCACGCTGGTCACCGACAGGAGACCGGATCGCGTTCCTCAAGACCGCCGGCGGCGGTGGATTCCTGCTGACCGCCGCCGCTGACTCCGGGGCCGTTGCGGCACCCGCCCGGCCGTTGTACGCCGACCCGAACTTCGCCTGGGCGCCCGACGGCAAGCACATCGCATGGGCCGACGGACGCATGGACGTCAGCCCGGTCGATGTCAGCGTGCTCACCCTCGGCGGAGCGTCGCAACCGGTGGCGACCGGAACCGACGCCGGTTCGGTGGACTACGCCGACGGCGGCCGTTCCATTCTGTTCGCCAACGCTGATGCGACCGGAAGTCTTTTCAGTGCAATACCATTCACGCTTCGCGCCGGCGGAATCTACTCCGTCGAACCGCCTGCGGCGCCACGCCAGGTGTTCTCGGGCACGGGCTCCTACGACGACGTCGCGGCGTTGTGGCGCGGCGCGATCGGCTTCACCCAATGGAGTTCGGATCAGCGGACCAAGAGCATCCAGGTGGTTCCGCAGGGCGGGTCGCCGCACACGATCGGCGACACCCGCAGCGATGCTCAGGGCCCGGCGTGGGTCGGCGACACCGTCGCCTACATCGGCACGGCCGATGACCGGCCGCTGCTGATCACCACAGATCGGGATTCGGCCAAGGACGGCCAGACAGAGAAAGAAGAAGCCCAACAGATCGACGTGGGCGTCGATGCGTTCGCCTGGGGCGACTGAGCCGGTGGCTCGGCCCGGTCAGACGGGCGGGTAGGCCGGGGTACCGGTCCAGTCCGTGCCCCGAAGCGCCCAGGGCAGCCAGCTGAAGAAGTACTCGATCTCATCGGTCGCGTCGTAATCCGGGTTCGGATCGGGATTCATGGCTGGCCTCCTTGGGCATCCGGCAGACGCTCGACTCGAGAGGAGTCTATCCCTCGCCGCCACGGGAGAGTGTCGATCGGGTGCCATTGCCTAGACTGTCCAACTAGTTGATAGGGAGGAACCACTCATGCCACCGGAGAACGGCTCGACGCGCCGGGAGGAACTGCTGGCCGTCGCCACCAAGCTGTTCGCCGCACGCGGCTACCATGGCACCCGGATGGACGACGTGGCTGACGTGGTCGGACTCAATAAGGCAACGGTCTATCACTACTACGCGAGCAAATCGCTGATCCTGTTCGACATCTACCGAAATGCTGCGGAGAACACCCTGGCAGCAGTGCACGACGACCCGTCCTGGACCGCTCGCGAGGCGCTCTACCAGTACACCGTCCGGCTCCTGAAGAACATCGCGGAGAATCCGGAGGGCGCCGCCGTCTACTGGCAGGAGCAGCCCTACATCACCGAGTGGTTCACCGACGAGCAGGTCGCCGAGGTCCGGGAGAAGGAAACCCAGGTCTACGAGCACGTCACCGGCGTCATCGACCGGGGCATCGCCAGCGGGGAGTTCTTCGAGTGCGACTCCCATGTGGTGGCGCTGGGCTATATCGGCATGACGATGGGCGCCTACCGCTGGTTGCGGCCGGACGGCCGGCGCACCGCGACCGAGATCGCCGAGGAGTTCAGCACCGCACTGCTGCGCGGCCTGATCCGCGACGACCAGACCCGCGTCGAATCCCCACTGGGCGAGGCGGCGCGCGCCGTGCGGACGAAGAAGGTGCACGCCTGATGCCGCTGGTGAGCAAGACCGTCGAAGTCGACGCGGGTGCCGCCGCGATCCTGGGGATCGTCGCGGACTTCGAGGCCTACCCCCAGTGGAACGACGAGGTCAAGAGCGTTCACATCCTGGCGCGCTACAACGACGGACGCCCCAGCCAATTGCGGATCGACGCCGAGATCCAGGGTCAGCAGTTGACCTATATCCAGGCCGTCTACTACCCGGGCCCGGCGCAGATCCAGACCGTCATGCAACAGGGCGACCTGTTCTCCAAACAGCACCAGCTGTTCTCGGTGGTCGAGATGGGCCCGTCCAGCCTGCTCACCGTCGACCTCGACGTCGAGACTTCGGTGCCCGGCGTACCCGCCCTGATGGTCAAGAAACTCGTCAACGACGCCCTTGAGCACCTCGCGGGCAACCTCAAGGCCCGCGCCGAGCACCTGGGGTCCTGAACCGCGGGAGGCAGCCCCGCCGATCCGGGACTTTCGCGCCACTTGCGGCGTTTCGCGCCGCCCCGTCGTCGGTGTGACGTGCAAGCTGGAACGCGATGGACGACGCCGCGGGACAGCACATCCTCGAGCAGCCCTACCTGTCCCGCCGCCAGAACTGGGTCACCCAGCTGAACCGGCACAGCCTGATGCAGCCGCACGCCACCGCACTGCGTTTCCTCGGCCGCACCACCACCTGGGCCGAGCTGCACCGGCGGGTCAGTGCGCTTGCCGCCGCTCTGCACCGGCGCGGCATCGGACCCGGTGACCGCGTGATGATCCTCATGCTCAACCGGCCGGAGTTCGTTGAGACCTGCCTGGCCGCCACCGTGCTGGGAGCCATCGCCGTTCCGGTGAACTTCCGGCTCACCCCGCCGGAGTTGGCATATCTGGTGGAAGACTGCGGCGCCGCCGTACTGATCACCGAACCGATGCTGGCACCCGTGGCCGAGGCCGTCGGCGCCATCACCGCCGAACTCACGACGGTGATAGTGGCGGAAGCCGGTGCGGAATTGCTTGCCTCGCTGCAGTCGGCGGCGGGCGCGGGCGCGGTGCTCAGCTACGAGGAACTGCTCGCCGAGGACGGCGACCCCGCGCCGCCCGTCGACGTTCCCAATGACAGTCCGGCGCTGATCATGTACACCTCCGGGACTACCGGGCACCCCAAGGGTGCGGTGCTCACCCACACCAACCTGGCCGCGCAGGCGATGACCGCGATCTACACCACCGGCCCCGACATCAACAATGACGTCGCCTTCATCGGGGTGCCGCTGTTCCACATCGCCGGCATCGGCAACACGCTTCCCGGCCTCACCCTGGGAATCCCCACGGTGATCTACCCACTGGGCGCTTTCGACCCTGCCGGACTGCTCGACGTCCTGGCGGCCGAGAAGGTGACCGGTATCTTCCTGGTCCCTGCCCAATGGCAGTCCGTCTGTGCCGAGCAGCGTTGCAGCCCAAGGGAATTGCGCCTACGCAACCTCTCCTGGGGTGCCGCCCCGGCGTCGGACACGCTGCTGCGGCAGATGGCCGAGGCGTTTCCCGGCTGCAATATTCTGGCCGCCTTCGGCCAGACCGAGATGTCGCCGGTCACCTGCATGCTGCTCGGGCAGGACGCCCTTCGGAAACTCGGTTCGGTCGGCAAGGTCATCCCCACCGTGGCCGCCCGCATCGTCGACGAGAACATGAACGACGTGCCGGTCGGCGAAGTCGGCGAAATCGTCTATCGCGCACCGACTCTCATGGCCGGCTACTGGAACAAGCCGCATGCCACCGCCGAGTCCTTCGCCGGTGGCTGGTTCCACTCCGGTGACCTGGTGCGCAGCGATGACGAGGGCTACATCTGGGTCGTCGACCGCAAGAAGGACATGATCATCTCCGGCGGGGAGAACATCTACTGCGCGGAAGTCGAGAACGTCTTCGCCGCCCATCCGGCAATCGTGGAGGTAGCGGTCATCGGGCGCCCGGATGACAAGTGGGGCGAAATCCCGGTCGCGGTGGCCGCCGTCAGCGCCCCCGGGCTCCGCCTCGAGGACCTCGCCGATTTCCTCGACGAGCAACTTGCCCGCTACAAACACCCCAAAGTGCTGGAGATCGTCGAGGCGCTGCCCCGCAACCCGGCTGGCAAAGTCCTGAAAACAGAGTTGAGGTTACGTTTTGGCGGCGCCGGAAAACCGATGGAGGCCCAATAGTGGCGTTGACATGTGAGTCGCCTGAGGCATCGGGTACATTCCTGTGGTCCCGCTCACTACGTGGTGGCGAGGGACCTGTGATCACGTTTGCTCGGTCGAAGGAGGGGTGCGTGCCGATCCATCTACCCTCACGCCGCTGTGACCGGTCGCGCCACGGTGTGGAGGCAGCACGGTGACGACGTCCACCAGCTATATGCGCAAGCGTTTCAACGGACCCATGCAGGCCATGGGCGGTTTCTTCAAGATGTGCGTACTGACCGCCAAGGCGCTGGCCCGGCCGTTCCAGTGGAAAGAGTTCACCACTTTCAGCTGGTTTTTGATGACGGTGTCGTTGCTGCCGACCTTCGCGATGTCCATCCCGCTCACCGTGCTCATCATCTTCATCTTCAACTTGCTGCTCACCGAGTTCGGCGCGGCCGACGTCTCCGGCGCCGGCGCGGCCCTGGCATCGGTGACCCAGCTCGGCCCGCTGGTGACCGTTCTGGTCGTCGCGGGTGCGGGCTCCACCGCTATCTGCGCCGACCTCGGCGCCCGCACCATCCGCGAGGAGATCGACGCCCTGGAAGTTCTGGGTATCGATCCCATCCACCGGCTGGTCGTGCCCCGGGTGGCCGCGGCGACGCTGGTGAGCGTGCTGCTCAACGGCGCGGTGATCGTCATCGGCCTGGTCGGCAGCTTCATCTTCGGGGTGTACCTGCAGAACATTTCGGCCGGCTCGTACTTGCAGACGCTGACTTTGCTCACCGGGCTGCCGGAGGTCGTGATCGCGATCGCCAAAGCCGTCGCGTTCGGTCTGATCGCCGGCTTGGTGGGGTGTTATCGCGGGCTGACGGTTGGCGGCGGCGCCAAGGGCGTGGGAATCGCGGTGAACGAGACCCTGGTGCTCTGCGTGGTGGCGCTCTTCGCGGTGAACGTCATCTTCACGACTATCGGTGTTCGGTTCGGGACGGGGCGGTAGATGGCGACAGCGACAGCACCCAAGACGGCGATCCCGTCCAAGGTCCCGCAATTCGATACGGGGAAGTGGGTCAAGGCGCCGAGCAGGATCCTCGACAGCAGCGGCAAGGTCGCCTGGTTCGCCGTGGAAGCGCTGCGGGAGATTCCGCACGCAATCCGGCACTACAACAAGGAGATCGTCCGGCTGATCGCCGAGGTCGGTATGGGCGCCGGAGCCATGGCCGTGGTGGGCGGCACGGTCGCCATCGTCGGCTTCATCACCCTGTCCGCCGGCTCGCTGATCGCCATCCAGGGTTTTGCCTCACTGGGCAACATCGGGGTCGAGGCGTTCACCGGCTTCCTGGCCGCCATGGTGAATGTCCGCCTCACCGCCCCGATCGTCACCGGTCAGTCGATGGCGGCCACCGTGGGGGCCGGCGCGACCGCGGAGATAGGCGCCATGCGGATCTCCGAGGAGATCGACGCACTTGAGGTGATGGGCATAAAATCCATCTCCTACCTGGTCTCGACCCGACTGGTCGCGGCATCGGTGGTGATCATCCCGCTGTACGCGATGTCGCTGATCATGGCTTTCCTGGCCGCACAGCTGACCACGACCGTGCTCTACGGGCAGTCGGGCGGAACCTACGCCCACTACTTCCACACGTTCCTGCGGGCGGACGACGTGTTCTGGTCGTTCATCGAGGTCATCATCATTTCGGTCATCGTGATGATCAACCACTGCTACTTCGGCTACAACGCCAGCGGCGGCCCGGTGGGCGTCGGCGAGGCGGTCGGCAAGTCGATGCGCGCATCGCTGGTCCTGATCCAGTTCGTGGTTCTGTTCGCTTCGTTGGCGCTGTACGGCACCAACCCCAACTTCAACCTGACGGTGTAGTCATGACGGCTCCGCTGAATCCCCCACGCACCCCGCCTTTCCGGCTGGCGGGGCTTGTGCTGCTGCTTGTCCTGGCGGTCATCCTGACGTTCCTGATCTTCCAGTTCCGCGGCACGCTGAAGCCGAAGACGTACCTGACCATGGTGGCGTCCCGCGCGGGCCTGGTGATGGATCCCGGCTCGAAGGTGACCTACAACGGGGTCGCGATCGGGCGCGTGGACAAGATCGAGCCGACCATGGCCGACGGCAAAGAGGCGGCGAAGTTCTCCCTCGAGGTCGAACCGAAGTACGTGAAGCTGATCCCGGCGAACGTTCAGGGCGACATCCAGGCCACCACGATCTTCGGCAATAAGTACGTCTCGCTGACGAGCCCCGCCGATCCGAATGCCAAGCGCATCTCCAGTGCCGACGTGATCGACGTCCGCAATGTGACCACCGAGTTCAACACCGTATTCGAGACGGTGACCAACCTGGCCGAGAAGATCGACCCGGTCAAGCTCAACCTCACGCTGTCCGCGACGGCTGAGGCGCTGACCGGCCTGGGCACCAAGCTGGGCCAGACGATTGTGCAGACCAACGAGGCTCTGGACAACCTCAACCCCAGGCTTCCGCGCCTGCAGTACGGCCTGCAGCGGCTCGCCGACGTGGCCGATATCTACACCGGCGCCGGCCCGGACTTCTGGGACTCTCTGGACAATGCGCTCACCACGGTCCGCACCCTGAACAACCAGCAGGGTGACCTCGACGCCACACTGCTGGGTGCGATCGGGTTCGCCAACACCGGTGCCGACGTTTTCGAGCGCGGCGCCCCGTACCTGGTCCGCGGAATGTCGGACCTGATCCCGACCTCGAAAACGCTCAACACCTACAGCCCCGAGATTTTCTGCATGCTCCGCAATTACGCAGAGATTATCCCAGCGGCGAACGCCACCTTCGGCGGCAACGGCTACTCGCTGGCCGATCACGCCGAGCTCATCGGCGCGCCCAACCCCTACGTCTACCCGGACAACCTGCCGCGAGTGAACGCCCGCGGCGGACCGGGTGGGGCGCCCGGTTGCTTTCAGAAGGTGACCCGGGACTTCTGGCCGTCGCCCACCCTGATCGCCGACACCGGTGCCTCGATCGCGCCATACAACCACTTCGAACTCGGACAGCCGCTCCTCACCGAGTACGTCTGGGGTCGCCAGGTCGGGGAGAACACGATCAACCCATGAGCATCAAAGGAACGGCGATCAAGCTCGCCATCGTGTCGATCATCCTGGCGTTGTGCACGGCGCTTCTCATCGTCGTGTTCGGCCAGCTCCGCTTCCAGCGGTTCCACACCTATGAGGCGGAGTTCAGCAACGGCAGTGGTATGAAGTCGGGGCAGTTCGTCCGGGCCGGCGGCGTGGAGGTCGGCAAGGTCAAGTCGGTGCGTCTGCTCGAAGGCGGTCAGCGCGTCGTGGCCACGCTCAACGTGGACAAGTCCCTGCCGCTGTACCAGTCCACCGGCGCACAGATCCGGTACGCCAACCTCATCGGTGAGCGCTACGTCAACCTCGACCGGGGAACGGGCGAGGGCATGGACAGGGTGCTGCCCCCGGGCGGGCTGATCCCGATGGCGCGCACCCAGCCTGCGCTCGACCTCGATGCGCTCATCGGCGGTTTCAAGCCGCTGTTCAAGGCGCTGGACCCGGAGAAGGTCAACAACATCGCCACCTCGCTGGTCACCGTCTTCCAGGGGCAGGGCGGCACCGTCGCCAGCATCCTGAGCCAGACCGCGCAGCTGACGTCGACCCTGGCCGACCGCGACAAAGCCATCGGCGAGGTGATCAACAACCTCAACACCGTGCTGGGCACGGTGAACAAGCACCAGAAGGAATTCGACTCGACGGTCAACAACCTCGAGATTCTGGTCACCGGCCTGAAGAACCGGGCCGACCCCCTTGCCGGCGCCATCGCCGACATCAGCAATGGCTCGGGCGAGTTGGCCAGGCTGCTCGCCGACGATCGTCCCCTGCTGCAGCAGACCCTCGCCAAGCTGGAGACCATCCAGCAGCCTCTTGCCGACGACCCGGCGAAGCTCGACAAGCTGCTCGGGGAGTACCCGACGGCGATCAACCTCATCGGTCGCGCCGGTGGCATCTACGGTGACTTCTTCAACTTCTACCTCTGCGATATCACCCTGACACTCAACGGCCTCCAGCCCGGCGGTCCGGTTCGCAAGGTCCGGATCACCAAGCAGCCGACGGGGAGGT
>JBAXUD010000105.1:0-8997 GCA_037129875.1 Mycobacteriaceae bacterium | reverse complement strand
GGCCCCTTCGCTTTCAGCTCAACCGCCGTCCTCCTCAAGCGCTAACTCAAGCATTAACGCGCCCTCCGGCCCGAAGGCTCCAAGCATCGATGCCTCCGCCCCTACGGACGCTCCAGCCGCTGTCAACCCCACCGGGCCTCAAACCACCCTCTCCTCCGAGCACCTCGCCGAAAAGTTCAACGCCGGCAACCAAACCGGCGCCCCCGTCTCCGCGAGCACCGAAGCAATCACGACTGCCGCCGCAAGTCCCGTTCACACCGCACCGCCGGTTCCACTCCACGGCCTGCCGGAAACAACCGGACCAGCGAGTCCCCTCTTCGCGACGGCCCACGCGGCCGCACCTCCTGCCCCGGACTTCACTCAACTGGCAACGCCGCCAACCGAAGTCACCCAACCGGTCGTCGCGTCC
This sequence comes from Mycobacteriaceae bacterium, assembly GCA_037129875.1. GTDB lineage: Bacteria > Actinomycetota > Actinomycetes > Mycobacteriales > Mycobacteriaceae > Mycobacterium. The sequence continues at coordinate 8,588 of JBAXUD010000105.1, read as the reverse complement.
ACACCCGCGCCCGCCTTCGCCCCCGCCCTGCCGCCGCCCACCGTTGGCCCGCTGGCGATGCCGCCCACACCGCCAAGCAGCCTTCTCGCCTACGGAGCCGACCTCCGCCCACCTGTCGCCGCAACGCCCGCAGTGCCTCCGTTGCCCCTGTCGACCACTCCGGGGTCGGCACCGGTCAGCCCCGCCAGTGGCTCAGCACCCGCCGGTCAGCCCGCGGTCGTGCGTCAACAACCGACAACGCCAACAACCCAGGCAGCCGCTGCCGCAGGACTGACCGAGCGCGCCTTCGCAGCCACCGCCACCGGTGCCGCAGCGGGGGCCTTCGCTGCGCGCACCGCCGCCGAGAGCCGCCTGCAACGCCTCCTCGCAGCCGTCGCGCGGCAACAACCCAAATTGCGCTGGGCCATAGGCGATCTCGAAGACGGAAGCACCGTTCTGGTGACCGACCTGGCCGGCGGCTGGATCCCCCCGAACATCGCGATCCCAACGGGAACAAGGCTGTTGCAGCCCGCGGAGCGCCGCGGCGACGTCACGACACTGCTGGGACCAAGCACGCACACCGCCGCCTACCAGCCCGGCCAGTACCTCGCGCCGGCCAACGGCGCCACGCCGGTGGCGATGTCGCTTCGCGCGCGCGACACCGCCGCCGTCGATGACCTCGGATGGGAACTCTTGCAAGCCACCAAGTGGCGCGACGGCCTGCCGCGACTGGCACACACCCTGGCCAAGGCGGTCTCGGCGCGGACTGGTTGCCTGGAATCGGAGGTGGAACTCCTGCGCGACTACCTCGCCGCCGTGGCCGGCGCGGTGATCGCCAGTTACCCCGGGACCGTCGACCCCGCACTGGTGGGCAACTGGCAACTGCTGGCCACCATCGACGCATTGATCAACGACGAAAAGACGCTCGCCAACTATCATTTCGCCTGGTTTCGGGCGCATGCTCTGACACGGGAGGGGCACCGATGACCGGTGGTCAGCTGAACGCCAACGTCGACCAGTATCTGCAGGCGGCCGCGATGAATACCCCGCCACCACAGATCGTTTCCGATCCGCTCGTGACTGGCGTTACGCCCATCGAACAGTTGCTGCGGGTTCTCGGTCTGGCCGCCAACCTCAGCGACTCCCAGGACAACGCCGACAGCGCGAACGAACACGCCGAGCGGGACGCCAAGACCACTGCGGCCGCGGAGAAATTCCTCGCCCAGGACGAAGAGGCCGCACAGGAGCTCAATAGTGTTGCCGAGCAGACGGATCCACTGGCAACACAAGCCGAAGCGCCCAGGGCCGACCAAACCGCTGCAATGGCCCAGCAGCTTCCCCAGGCTGTCTCGAGCATCGCCGGCGCACTGTCCGGCGCCCTCGGTGGCGCGTTGCAGCCGCTGGCGCAAATTCCGCAGCAGATCGCCCAGGGCGCCCAGCAGGCCATGCAGACCGGAATGGGCTTGTTCCAGCAGGCGGCCGCGCCCGTCGAGGATGCGGGCCTGGCATCTTCTCCCACGGACGAATTAGGCAGCGTGCCTGAGGATCTCACCGGTCTGGTTGGCGACGGCGGCGGAGAGCTCGGTGGCTTCGGCGGGGGCGGAGACCTCGGGGGTGCAGACCTGGGCAGCGGTGGTGGTGCAGGCCCCGGCGGCGCATTCCTGGGTGGCACCGCACCGACCTCGATGCTGGGACCGCCGCCGGTCCCCTCAGCCAGCACAGCCCCGTCGTCGTCGCCGGTATCCCGGATCACCCCGCCAAGCGCGCCACCAGCTGCGTCGCCGGCCAGCGCCGGCATGGCCGGCATGCCGATGGTGCCGCCGGGTGCGATGGCCGGCCCGAACAGCTCCGACAAAGACGCCAAGGCAGACACCCGACGGGTGTCGGTGCCCCCGGTCCGCAACGGCGCGCCGGTTCAGGGCCGACTGACCACACCGCCGGCACTGCCGCCGGTGACCAAGAAAGTCGAGGGCGCCCCGGTCGTCACCCGCCGGGTCGTCCTGCCCGGCAACAAGACCGACAATGCGGGCGAGGACGCCGGCTCAGACCGCTGAGGTCTGCATGCCGACAAGTAGGCCTTTTTTTGTTTCCAAGAGAGAAGCACACCACTTCTGATTAGCGGGGCTAACATCATCGGCGGTACAGGGCACGCGGCGAACGTGCCCGGGAAGGCCGCGCGAACATGACGTCACCCGAAGTCGAACTGCCCATTCCGGTGCCCGACGTGCCGGGTGCCGACGCCGGTTCGGCCGGGCTGCCCAAGCGATCGGACCTGACGACCTTCCAGCGCGTCGTCGTCGACACGTCGGCCGCCGCCGACATCGGCCTGCGGACTGCGATCTCGACCGTGGTCGGCGCCGCCGTCGCCCCCACCATCCTGTCCACTGCGGTGCGACGGTCGCAGGCCCGACAGGAGCGCAAGAACATCGGCTTCTACGCCGAACTGGCCAAACACCACGACGCCGAGCGGTCGTTCCCAGCGCCGACGGCCGTGCCCAACGTGTCGTTTCGGGCGGCGAACCCGGTCGCCGAATACATCGCCCACGGGCATGTCCACAACGGCTCCTTCGCCAGCTCCTTCGAGCCGATCAACCCGGCGATGGGCGACAAGTGGGGAACGTTCAAGCGCAACAACATCGTTCGATTCCAGCACTGGCGTCATGCCGACGGCCCCCGCCCGACCCTGTGTGTGATCCACGGCTTCATGGGATCGCCCTATCTGTTCAACGGTCTGTTCTTCTCGTTGCCGTGGTTCTACCGTTCGGGCTACGACGTCCTGCTCTACACGTTGCCATTTCACGGCCGGCGGGCGGAGAAGAATTCCCCCTTCAGCGGCTACGGATACTTCGCCAGCGGAATGACGGGATTCGCCGAGGCGATGGGCCAGGCCGTCTATGACTTCAGAACCATCCTGAACTGGTTGCGGCACAAGGGAGTCGACAGGATCGCCCTGACCGGCATCTCACTGGGCGGCTACACCTCAGCTCTGGTTGCCTCGGCCGATGACCGGCTGGAGGCGGTGATCCCCAACGTCCCACTGGTGACACCGGAGTCGGCCTTCGACGACTGGTGGCCGGCCAGCAAGGTGGTGCAACTGACCCGCTTCGTCGGAGGGATGAGCCGCGAGGAGGCCTACTCCGGGTTCGCCTACCACTCGCCGCTGAACTATCGGCCGAAAGTCCCCAGGGACCGTCGCCTCATCATCACCGGACTCGGCGACCGGCTGGCGCCGCCCGACCACGCCGAGGCGCTGTGGAAACACTGGGACCGCTGCGCACTGCACTGGTTCCCGGGCAATCACGTTCTGCACGTGAGCCAACCCGAGTATCTGCGCCGGACCAACCGGTTCCTGCGGCCGCTGATGTTCGACGAGACGATCAGCCCTTGACGGCGCTGACCAACGTGATGCTGTCGAGCATGGTGTTGACTTCGGCGTCACCGGTGGGAACCTGGCGATCGACGGAGTCCAAGTAGTCGATCAGGGAAGTCGCCTCAGCGGTCCAGCCGCGTTCGGAAAACCATTGGGCCGCAGGGGCGCACTGCTCGTTGTAAACAAGCTGCCACCACTGCCCGCGCATATCCTCCGCCGCCTCGGCCTCCTCGACCTTGGCCGTGAACGCCTCACGATCCATCGGCCGGCCCTCTTCCAAAGCCAGCCGGCTTCCGGCACTCGCCAGGGAGTCGATGCCGGCGAAGAGCTTGTGCTGGGCATCCGCCGGAAGATAGATCAGTAGGCCCTCGGCAATCCATGCTGACGGCTCGTCGTCCCGGAAGCCGCTGGCGCGCAACGCAGAAGGCCAGTCGTCGCGCAGATCGACGTCGATCTCGCGGCGCTCCGCCTTGGGCTGCGCACCGTACTGCTCCAGGGTCTGACGCTTGAATTCCAGCACCCGGGGCTGATCCAGTTCGAACACCGTTGTTCCCGGCGCCCAGTCGAGCCGGTAGGCTCGCGAATCCAAACCTGCTGCCAGCAGCACGATTTGGCGCAAACCCGCCTCGGCAGCGGCGCGGAAGTGGGCGTCGAAGTACCGGGTGCGCGCGCCCTGATAGGTGACGAAGTGCGTGCCGAATTCGTCGGAACGCAACGGATGGTCGGCAACGCTGCCGTCCAGGAGACCCGACCACATGCCCCCGGCGGCCCGGCAGAACACCTCGGCGAAGGAGTCAACGGCCAGGGGATCGGCCTTGCGGGCCTCTAAAGCGCGGGCCGCGGCGACGAACAGTGCCGTGGAGCCCACACCGGTGGTGATATCCCAGCTGTCGTTGTCGCTTCGCACCCACACACGTTAGACGAGCGGACGCCCGGTGCGCATCCGCCAATTCACGTCATGCAGAAGCAGATTGAACGGGAAGTTGCGCACGAGCGATGGGGCCAGGTTGTTGCCCAGCCGGACTGCGGTCATCAGCGCGTCGAATTCGCGCTGCTTGGCCGAGTTCCAGTCCAGCTTCATCTCGTCGCGGAACCGTTGCGGCAGGAAGCCGGTGGTGATCAGCAGCGCGACGCTCTCGTTGACGTTCTGCAGCGGGAAGGGCAGCGCCAACCCCCGCAACCGGGCCACTGCGATGGGGTAGAGGAATTCCCGGATGGTGTCGTCGATGTGAATGTTCTCGAGTTGCTCTTCCCAGTACTTGTCGAAGGCGGGCCGGTCCGCGGGCCACATCTCCGGACGCATCTGGAGCATGGTTCCCAGCGCCATGCTGTCGCGGTAATGCTGGTCGGCCGTCTCGTCGTCCATCTCGCCGATGAATGTCCGCCGCACGTCCACTCCGCCTTTGTAGAGGCAGGCCGCCACCCACAACTGAAGTTCGGGATCCAGCGCGTTGTACTTCACCGGACTGTCCTCGGTCGAGGTCACCTGGGCGTGCGCCTGAGTCACCGCCTTGCGGTAGGCCTTCTGCTGCTCGGGATTGCCCCGGGTGGCAACGGCGAGGTAGGTGAACGTGGTCCGGGCGCGCTTGATCGGGTGGCGGTCGATCCGGCCGCTCTCCACGCGGCTCTCCATGACTCCGTAGCCGACACCGGGACGACCGAGCTGCATGATCACGTTTGCCGGTCCGGCCAGCAGCGCGATCCCGGGGATGCCGTCTTCGAAAAGCGCCGGGCGGGTGAGCCGCTGCAACAGACTCCGGTTGGCCGCCGGGCCCGCGGACTCGCTGACGGGACGGTCCACCAGGCTCACCGGAGCCGTTCTGCTGCCCATAAGGCCCCCTTTCCGCAAATCTGGAAACAGTTGTTTCCCGATATTGTTCCAGGGCCGCGTGGATGTCAAGATGACGCGGTGACTCTGGCACGGCCGTATGCCGGCGTGGACGCCGCAGACCGCCTGGCCCGGCGACGAGCCCACCTGCTCGAATCGGGCCTGGAACTACTGGGCAGCAATATCGACCCGGCGGAGCTGACGGTCCGGGGCATCTGCGCGCAGTCGGGCCTGGCGACCCGCTATTTCTACGAGAGCTTCGCCGACAAGGACGTATTCATCGGCGCGGTGTTCGACTGGGTGATCACCGAGCTGGCGGCCACCACGCAGGCGGCCGTGGCCGCCGCGCCCGCGGAGGAGCAGACCCGCGCCGGGATGACGAATATCGTCCGCACCATCGAGGCCGACCCGCGTATCGGCCGCCTGATCTTCGGCACCCAGGTGTCCAACACCGCGGTGATTCGCAAACGTCAGGAGACCGAGGCGCTGTTCGTGATGCTGGCCGGCCAGCACGTCGAAGCCGTGACCGGGCAGCCCGCGACCGAAGGCACCAAGGCGTTCGCCTACTTCGTCGTCGGCGGCGTCACCCAGACGATCAGCGCCTGGCTGGCCGGCGACGTTACGCTGACCTCCAGCGAACTCGTCGACCGACTCAGCGCGATCGTCGACGCGTTCGGCGAGTCCAGCCTGTTCCGGGACTGAGGTAACCGGCGTCTGACATCCCCGGCAGCGGTGACGACGTGCGGCCGGCGGTTTGATTGAATCGAGCACGCCAGCACGAGCCGGATTCCGGAGACTTCTTGATCGAGTTATGCCCCGCCGCCAGTACGCCCGATCCTGCTGTCCTGAGCAGCCCGGGCGGCTTCACCTGGTTCTACGTCGACCTGGTTGATGACCGGGGCCGGGCTGCAACGGTCATCTGGTCCTGGGGGCTGCCGTTTCTGCCCGGCTACTGCAACGCCGCACGGGTGGGGCGCCCGGAGTTGCCGCTCAATCGCCCCAGCGTCAACGTCGTCGTCTATGAGGACGGGCGCGAGCGCTTCTACCTGCTTTCCGAACTGCCTCCCGATCAATGCTCCTGGGGCGACGACGGTCGTTCCTGGCGCCTCGGCGACTGCTCGTTCACCTGGGTTGACACCCCGGGAGCCCCCGGGTCCGGCCCGACCCGAACCCTGGAGGTCTGCCTGGACCTGGCGCTGCCGACGGGCGGGCGCGCCACCGGGCGGTTGTGGCTGTCCGGTTCGTTGCGCCGCGACGAGCCCGCGGCGGACGGCGCCGTGCCCGCCGATCCGGCAAATACCCACCAGTGGACGCCGATGATGGCCGCCGCCCGGGGCGCCCTGGAGCTGCACACCCCGAACGGCACCTTCCGGGTCGAGGGCCGCGGCTACCACGACCGCAACAGCGCGGCACAGCCGCTGCACGGCCTGGGCATCCAGAGCTGGTGGTGGGGCCGCATCGCGCTGCCGGGGCGCGACCTGATCTTCTACCAGCTCAATCCATCCGCGGTCGACGCTGCGGCCCGGGACCTCGTCGTCGAATTCAGCACGGACGGTTCCTGCCGCGCCCGCGAGAACGCGGGTCTGCGAGTCGGCCGGCTGCGCCGCAGCCCCTGGGGGCTGCGTTGGCCTGCCGAGGCCACCTTCGCCGATCCCGACGGCCGTCCGGTGGAGGTCGAGGTCGCAGCCCTTCTCGACAACGGACCGTTCTATCAGCGATACCTGCTGCGGGGCCGGTGCGGGGGAGACGAGGGGTACGGCATCGGGGAGAACGTGGTACCCGATCGGGTGGACTCCGACCTACTGCGGCCCCTGGTGCGGATGCGGGTCCACCGGGCCGACGGCCCCAACTCGATGTGGCTGCCGCTGTTCTCCGGGGACACCGAAGGCCGGTGGGGCAGGCTGCTCGCGCGGTCGGGAAAAGTGCGCGCGTGACCCTGGACGGTTCAGACCTGTCCGTGCGGGCCCTGCTCGATGGCACCGCTGCCCCATGGGTCCGGGTGCTGGCCATGCTGCTGGCCGTTCCGGCCCTGCTTCCGCTGAGTCTGGTGACCTTCAACGCCTTGTTCTGGACGCGCGGGCGGGCGCTGCCCGATGCCGGCCTGGCCGCGCCCGGGGGTGTCAGCGTGCTGATCCCGGCCCGCGACGAGGTGGCGAACATCGAACGCTGCGTGCGGGCCGCACACGCCGCCCACGGCCCGGTCATCGAGATCGTCGTCTACGACGACGGCTCCACCGACGGCACCGGCGACGTGCTGGCCCGCCTGCAGGCCGAGCTGCCCCGACTGCGGGTGGTGCCGGGCGACTGTCTGCCGGCGGGCTGGGTGGGCAAGCCCCACGCACTGCACCGCCTGAGCGCGGCGGCCCGCGGCGAGTTGCTGCTGAACATCGACGCAGACGTCACCCTCCGGGACGACGGCCTGCTGCGCATGCTGTCGTTGCTCGGCACCCCCGACCAGGTGGCGGGCGGACTCGGCGCCGCGGTGGTGACCGCTGTTCCCCGGCAACGCACCGGCAGCTTCGTTGAGCGGATGATGATGCCACTGCTGCATCTGTCCTATGTGGCCTGGTTGCCGATGCCGCTGATCTACCGGACGAGCGATCCCCGCGTGCTGGCGGCCAACGGTCAACTGCTCCTGGTCCGCCGTTCGGCGCTGGACGCCGTCGGCGGCTGGGCCTACGTCCGCACGGCACTGGTAGACGACATGGCAGTGTGCCGGGCAATCAAAAAGAGCGGGCGCCGCGTCGTGTTCGCCGATGGCGACCAGATCGCCGACTGCCGGATGTACTCCGATGCGGCGTCCCTGTGGCGCGGGTTCGCCAAGAATTTCTATGAAGGCATCGGCGGTCACCCCGTGGCGATGATCGTCGTGATGGGATTGCACGTGCTGTTATTCGTCGTGCCCTACCTCGCGTGGCCGATCGCGGCGCTGCTGGGAGCGTCCGGCCTGGCCGCGGCTGCCGCGGTCGGGGTGGCCGCGAACGTGACCCTGCGCCTGGTCATGGCCGCCCGCTACGGCCACAGCCTGGGCAGCGTCCTGCTGCATCCGGTGGCTGTACTGGTGATGATGGGCGTGCTGCTGGACAGCTTCCGCTGGAGCCGGCGCGGCGATATCCGATGGCGGGGCCGGTCCTACCCGGCCAGAGCCCAGCGGGAGTCGGCGTGAACCCCGGCGCCGAGGCCGACCGTCAGGCGCTGACCCGGGCCGGAGACACCCGGCGACCGGCCGTCCTGGACTTCGCGCGCCGCTATGCGCGACGGCGGGTGGGTTATGGACTGGACGGCGTGTGGGTGACCGGCCTGCAGGAGGCCCGCGCAGCGCTGGCTGAGGGCCCGGTGCTCTTCGCCGCCAACCATGTCGCCTGGTGGGACACGCTGCTTTTGGTCGTGCTCCATGAGGCCCTCGGCGGC
>JBAXUD010000104.1:0-8997 GCA_037129875.1 Mycobacteriaceae bacterium | reverse complement strand
CTTGAGCATGGTCGTCGTCTCGCTCATGTTGGAGTCGCCGACGATGACGTGCAGGCGGCGGTACTTCTCGGCGTCGGCGTGCGGTTCGTCGCGGGTATTGATAATGGGGCGCGATCGGGTGGTTGCCGAGGAGACGCCCTCCCAGATGTGCTCGGCCCGCTGGGACAGGCAGAAGGTTGCCGCTTTGGGAGTCTGCAGCACCTTCCCGGCCCCGCAGATGAGCTGGCGGGTCACCAGGAACGGCAGCAGCACGTCGGAGATCCGGGAGAACTCGCCGGCGCGCACGATCAGGTAGTTCTCGTGGCAGCCATAGGAGTTTCCAGCGGAGTCGGTGTTGTTCTTGAAGAGATAGATGTCCCCGCCGATGCCTTCGTCGGCCAGCCGCTGCTCGGCATCGATCAGCAGATCTTCCAGCACCCGCTCGCCGGCCCGGTCGTGGGTGACGAGCTGGGCGAGGTTGTCGCACTCCGCGGTGGCGTACTCGGGGTGGCTGCCGACGTCGAGGTACAGCCGGGCGCCGTTGCGAAGAAAGACGTTGGAACTGCGGCCCCAGGACACCACCCGGCGGAACAGATAGCGGGCCACCTCGTCCGGCGACAGCCGACGGTGGCCATGGAACGTGCAGGTCACACCGTACTCGGTCTCGATGCCCATGATTCTGCGCTGCACGCGTCGAGCCTACTGGTTGGCCGCCGTGGCGGTGCTGCAGCCACGGACAACGCCCGTCGGCGCGCCCGGCGAGTCGCCCGGGTGAGCGAACTTTTCCGGACTACGCTTGCCCTAGCCTGAGCAAAGGTCACCATTTGGCCGGAGCAAAGGTCACATTTCGGCGTGGTTGGTTCTCTCCCCGGCGATTCTTTCATTAGGGTGGGGCGGTGCACCTCGATGCCAAGACCTTCGCGCGCAAGTTGTGGGTAGCGCTTGCGGTGGCCGGTGGCGTTGTCGTGGTGGTTCTCAGCTGGCGGGTTCCCGAGCCAGAGACTCACATTCCGACTAAGTCACCGCTGGTGGAGAACGCCTCGTATATGAAACTGGTACCGCAGGACGTGTCACCGGCGCCCAATTACGGCGCTCGCACCAACTAGCCGGTAGAACTCGCCGCTCAGGCGCCGGCTGCGGGCTCCGCATCAGGGACACCGGCAGCCTCTGCAGGCGGTAACAGAGTGTCCAGCGCCGCACCCGTGATACGGCGGAACGCCCGCCGCCGCCGGCCGGCATCGAGAATCGCAACCTCAAGTGTCGACGGTCCGAGCACCCGCGGTTCGGTGGCCGGCGTGGAGTTGCCGGCGGCGGTGGTGATCCCGCTGCGCAGTGCTCCGACCGCAATACCCACCGCGTCACCGAGTTCAGCGTTCTCGGAGTAGGACTCCTTGAGCGCGTTGATGATCGGCTCGGTCGCGCCGCCCATCACCACGAAGTGCGGTTCGTCGGCGATCGAGCCGTCGTAGGTGATCCGGTAGAGCTCCGGCGGCTTGCTCTCCCCGTAGTGAGCCACCTCGGCGACACACAACTCGACCTCGTAGGGCTTGGCCTGCTCGGTGAAGATGGTGCCGAGGGTCTGGGCGTAGACGTTTGCCAGTTGGCGGCCGCTCACGTCGCGGCGGTCATAGGCGTATCCGCGGGTGTCGGCGTACTGGATACCGCCGCGCCGCAGGCTGTCGAACTCGTTGAACCGCCCGACCGCCGCGAAGCCGACCCGGTCATAGATCTCGCTGACCTTGTGCAGTGACCGCGACGGGTTTTCGGCGACGAACAGCACACCGCCGGCGTAGGCCAGGGCGATCACGCTGCGGCCGCGGGCAATTCCTTTGCGTGCGAGCTCGGAACGCTCACGCATCGCCTGCTCGGGCGAAATGAAATACGGGAAGCTCACGAGGCTCCCGCCCGGGGCGCCTGGTTGCTCGGGCCGCCGCCGGGGCCGAATTCGCCAACGCCCGTGCGCTTTTGGATCACCTCGCGCGCCAGACGCGCGATGCGCTCCTCGGTGACATCCTGGGCGCCGTCGGCGTCGATCGTGACCGCAGTCGGGAAGATACCGCGAACCAGGTCGGGGCCACCGGTGGCGGAGTCGTCGTCGGCGGCATCGTAGAGCGCCTCGACGGCAACCTTCAACGCCGAATCCGCGTCAGCCACAGCCGAATACAATTTCTTGATCGAGGCTTTGGCGAACAGCGAACCCGACCCGACGGACTGGTAGCCCTCATCCTCGATGTGCCAGCCGCCGGCAGCGTCAAAGGACACGATGCGCCCGGCCGCGTTACGGTCGGAATCGTCGACGTCGTAGCCGACGAGCAGGGGCAGCGCCACGAAACCCTGCAGCGCCGCACCGAGGTTGCCGCGCACCATGACGGCCAGCCGGTTGACCTTGCCGGCGAAGGTCATCGGCACACCTTCGAGCTTTTCGTAGTGCTCGAGTTCGACGGCATAGAGCCGGGCGAATTCCACCGCGATAGCGGCGGTCCCGGCGATCCCCGTCGCGGTGTAGTCGTCGGTGATGTGGACCTTCTGAACGTCCCGGCCGGCGATCATGTGGCCCTGTGTCGAGCGACGATCCCCGGCGATCAGCACGCCACCCGGGTATTTCAGCGCGACGATCGTGGTGCCGTGTGGCAGAGAAGAAGAGGATTGGGCCTCACCCGCGTGAATCCCGGCCCCCTGCAGCGTTGCGCCGGCCGGCAGCAACTCCGGCGCCTTGCGACGCAGGAAATCGGAGAACGACGACAGATCGACGGAGTGCGAGGGGTGCAAGGGAGAAGTCAGTGGCGGGTTGACGGCCAGGCGGTCAGGAAAAGGCCAGGTCACTGTCCGCCCTTTTGGACGTATGCCCGAACGAAGTCCTCGGCGTTCTCCTCGAGCACGTCGTCGATCTCGTCCAGCAGGTCGTCAGTCTCCGCGGCCAGTTTTTCGCGACGCTCCTGCCCGGCGGCCGCGTTGCCGGAGAGGTCGTCGTCCTCGCCGCCGCCGCCGCCACGCTTGGTTTGTTCCTGAGCCATCGCTGCCTCCTGCATCTCATCGGTGGCTGCGCAGAAATTCCATCCGAGCCACCGGCCACCACAATACCGTCCGGATCTGACTTGATCGCTCTAACCGGGAGCCACCGGTCACTAGGTTGTCAGCTGTTCCACCAGTTCGACGGCGCTGTTCACCGAGTCCAGCAGCGCCCCGACGTGCGCCTTGCTGCCGCGTAGCGGCTCAAGGGTGGGAATCCGGACCAGCGCATCGCCACCGAGATCGAAGATGACCGAGTCCCAGCTCGCCGCGGCGATCTCGGCACCGAACCGGCGCATGCATTCGCCCCGGAAGTACGCGCGGGTGTCGGTGGGCGGGTTGTCCACCGCGTCGAGCACTTGCTGCTCGGTCACCAGGCGCTTCATCGAGCCGCGGGCAACCAGGCGGTTGTACAGGCCTTTATCGAGACGCACATCCGAGTACTGAAGATCGACGAGCTGCAACCGGGGGGCCGACCAGCCCAGGTTCTCCCGCTGCCGGAAGCCGTCGAGCAGCCGCAGTTTGGCCGGCCAGTCCAGCAACTCCGCGCACTCCATGGGATCGCGCTCCAGCAAATCGAGCACGAGGGCCCAGGTTTCCACGACGTCAGTGGCACGCGGATCGGGATCTCGCCGGTCCATGAGGGCGGCCACCCGCTCGAGGTAGATGCGCTGCAGGGCCAGTCCGGTCAGTTCGCGGCCGTCCGCGAGGGCGACGGTGGCCCGCAGCGACGGGTCGCGGCTGATGACGTGGACCGCGTGCACCGGGCGGGCCAGCGCCAGGTCGCTGAGGTCCATACCGTGCTGGGGACCCTCTTCGATGAGGTCGAGCACCAGCGAGGCGGTACCGACCTTGAGATAGGTCGAGGTCTCGGCGAGGTTGGCATCCCCGATGATGATGTGCAGCCGGCGATACTTGTCGGCGTCGGCGTGCGGTTCGTCGCGGGTGTTGATGATGCCCCGCTTGAGAGTGGTCTCCAGCCCGACCTCGACCTCGATGTAGTCGGCGCGCTGGGACAGCTGGAAACCGGGTTCGTCGCCGGAGGCGCCGATGCCGACCCGGCCTGATCCGGTGATCACCTGGCGCGAGACCAAGAACGGCGTAAACCCGGCGATGACGGCAGAGAACGGGGTATGCCGGCTCATCAGATAGTTCTCGTGCGTGCCGTAGGACGCACCCTTGCCGTCGACATTGTTCTTGTACAGCTGCAGTTTGGCAGCGCCCGGGACACTGGCGACGTGCCGGGCGGCGGCCTCCATCACCCGCTCACCGGCTTTGTCCCAGATGACCGCGTCGAGCGGGTCGGTGACTTCCGGCGCGGAGTACTCGGGGTGGGCGTGATCGACGTAAAGCCGGGCGCCGTTGGTGAGGATCATGTTGGCCGCACCGACCTCATCGGCGTCCACCATCGGTGGTGGCCCCGAAGCCCGGCTCAGATCGAAGCCGCGGGCATCACGCAGCGGCGACTCCACTTCGTAATCCCATCGGGTTCGCTTGGCCCGCTGGATACCCGCCGCCGCGGCGTACGCCAGCACGGCCTGAGTCGAGGTCAGGATCGGGTTGGCGGTCGGATCCGTGGGTGACGAGATGCCGTACTCCACCTCGGTTCCGATGATCCGCTGCATTCCGACAGACTAGCCGTGGGGTCCGGACGCGGGATGCTCGGTCGTCCTGCCGCCAGACGCTAGGGCGGCGACACCGCGCCACCAGACGCTAGGGTGTCCACACCATGAGCCAGCCCAAGGCGGACAGCTATGCCGCCGACCGATGGTTTCTCAGTCGCGGCCTGCCCGCGGTTGTGTACAAGTCCGCTCTGCTGCGCCGGGTTTGGAGCCGTTCGGCTCCGGCGATGGCCGGCTTGGCGGTGATCGCCGCCAATTCGATTCTCATCGTGGCGATCTCGGGTGAGCACACCGTGGACATCGCCGGACGCCCTGATGTGGCACAGAGTTTCGTCCTGGGCCTGTTGACTCTGCAGCTGCCGGCCGCCGGCCTGGCGGGGTGGCTGGTGGCGAAGATCGAGTCGCCTGGCGGTCGCTCGGTCGCGTCCACCGCGGCACTGGCGTTCATCGTCCTGGGAGCCCTGTTCGGCGGTCCGGGTTCGCGGCCGGTGATCAACATGGTGATCTTCGGTGTGGCGGTGGCGGTGATCCTGTTGCTGACTGCAACCGGCGTCGGCTCGATCCTCGGCTGGATCGCCGAACTGACCCTGTCGAACCTGGCCGCAACGGCCGGGATGTTCGTCCGCGCACTTCCCGTGGTGTTGCTGACCTTCCTGGTGTTCTTCAACACCTATGTGTGGTTGATGACCTCGCTGATATCGCGTGGCCGGCTCTGGCTCGGCATGGGCTTTCTCTTCCTGGTGGCCGGCAGTTTTCTGGTGTCGACGACTCTGGAGAAGGTCAGACCGCTGTTGTCCGGAGCGGACACCGGTCCCGAGGACGCCGGCGCCCTGGCGGGCACCCCGTTCGATGGCGTTGCCGATCCTTCTGACCACGACCCGCTGTCGGTTGGCGAACGCGCCAACACGGTGTTCGTGGTGGCCGCCTCCCAGTTGGTGCATGTGCTGACGGTGGCGGCGCTGACCGGCACCGTGTTCTTCGTTCTGGGGATGATCCTGGTGAGCCCGCCCGTGCTGGATGCCTGGACCCGCGGCGCCGGACGCCCCGACGGAGAGTTGCTGGGGATGACGCTGCCGATTCCCGACTCGCTGATTCAGACCACGATGTTGCTGTCGGCGATCACCTTCATGTACCTGTCGGCCAAGGTGGTCACCGACACCCAGTACCGGGCGCAGTTCCTCGAACCGATGCTGGCCGACGTTCGCGTGACGTTGCGCGCCCGTAACCGCTATCGCGCGTCATGATGCGCGTCACACTGGGGGCATGACTGAGCAGTCCGGTGATGTGTTCGAAAAGCGCTACGGCGAGGTGCTGTTGGTGCGGATGGGCCAGTCCGGCCCGGAAGCGACCGTCTACAACAGCTTTCCGCTCAACGACTGTCCGGCCGAGTTGTGGGAGGCACTCGACGCCGAGGCCATCGCCAAGGAGAACGGCGCGGTCGCCGCATTGCTCAACGGCCCGCGCTACTGGCTGATGAGCAGCATCGAGAAGCACGTCGCGGGCGCGCAGGAGACCAAGAGCTTCGGCGGCATCGAGATGATCCGGCAGGCGACCGTACAACTCTCGTCGCAGAACCCGGCGCCCTACAGCGTCAACAAGGTGGCCCGGCACACCGTCTTCCACTTCGACGCGGGACGGCCGGTCTTCGAGCTCGTCACCCCCGAGGGCCGGCGCTGGGTGATGCAGACGTGGAGTCAGATCATCGATGCGAAGCTGGGCCTTGAGGATCTGCCCGGACTCGGCCGCCGCCTCACCCTGCCCGAAGGCTGGCGCTACCAAACCCGCGTACTCACCGAGCCGCTGAGCGTGGACACCACGACGCGCGACGCCCACGTCACCCAGGACGATCTGGCCAACAGCTACTCGTTGGAGTTCTGAAAGAGTCCTGCGAATTCTCCTGCGGAGCTGAACCAGGTGGTTCTAAACTTCGCCGACACAGGTGAAGGGAGACACCATGAACAAATTACTGCTGCCCCTGGCCGCCGCTGTCCTCGCGACGGGCCTGGCCACCGCCACGCCAGCCTATGCAGATGAGGACAGTTACCTGCAAGACCTGGCCGACAACGGGTTTAACGGTCAGGCCGGCGTCGCCCTGGAGATGGGTCAGGAAATCTGCACCGACGTCAAGCATGGCGTACCGCAGTCCACGACGGTGGAGGCCATCTACAAGAACACCGCCGACAGCGTCGGCGTCGACGAGGCCAACTTCATCTACGAGTCGGCAGTCATCCACCTCTGCTGAGCGGCGACACGACACCTCCCGCTCGCGGAAGACTCCTCGCGATTACAGGTACTGCCCCAGGTTCGACTCGGTGTCGATGGCCCGGCTGGCACTGCTGCTCTTGCCGGTGACCAGCGTGCGGATGTAGACGATCCGCTCGCCCTTCTTGCCCGAGATCCGTGCCCAGTCATCGGGGTTGGTGGTGTTGGGCAGGTCCTCGTTTTCGGCGAACTCGTCGACGATCGAGTCCAGCAGGTGCTGAATCCGCAAGCCATGCTGGCCGCTCTCCAATACCGACTTGATCGCGTACTTCTTGGACCGGTCGACGACGTTCTGAATCATCGCCCCGGAGTTGAAGTCCTTGAAGTACATGACCTCCTTGTCGCCGTTGGCGTAGGTGACCTCCAGGAAGCGGTTGTCGTCGATCTCGGCGTACATCCGGTCGACGACCTTCTCGATCATCGCCTTGATGCAGGCACCGCGGTCGCCGCCGAACTCGGCGAGGTCGTCGGAGTTGATGGGCAGGTTCTCGGTCAGGTACTTGCTGAAGATGTCCTGCGCCGCTTCGGCGTCCGGGCGCTCGATCTTGATCTTGACGTCCAGGCGGCCGGGCCGCAGGATCGCCGGGTCGATCATGTCCTCGCGGTTGGAGGCGCCGATGACGATGACGTTCTCCAGTCCCTCGACACCGTCGATCTCACTGAGCAGCTGTGGGACGACGGTCGTCTCCACGTCGGAGCTCACACCGGTTCCACGGGTCCGGAAGATGGAATCCATCTCGTCGAAGAACACGATCACCGGCGTGCCCTCGGAGGCTTTCTCGCGGGCCCGCTGGAAGATCAGGCGGATATGCCGCTCAGTCTCGCCGACGAACTTGTTGAGCAACTCCGGGCCCTTGATGTTGAGGAAGTACGACTTGGCCTCGCGAGCATCTTCGCCTCGCACCTCGGCCATCTTCTTGGCCAGCGAGTTCGCCACCGCCTTGGCGATCAGCGTCTTGCCGCATCCGGGCGGGCCGTAGAGCAGCACGCCCTTCGGCGGCCGCAGCGAGTACTCCCGGTACAGCTCCTTGTGTAGGAACGGCAGTTCCACCGCATCGCGGATCTGCTCGATCTGGCGGGTCAGCCCGCCGATGTCGCTGTAAGCGACGTCGGGCACCTCCTCGAGGACGAGGTCCTCGACCTCGGCTTTGGGGATGCGTTCGAAGGCGTAGCCGGCCTTGGTGTCGACCAGCAGCGAATCGCCCGGCCGAAGTTTGCGGGGACGCTGATCGTCATCGAGGGTCGCCGCCACCTCGGGCGCCATGTACTCGGCGGCCACCAGCGGCTCGGCCAGCCAGACGATCCGCTCCTCGTCGGCGTGCCCGACCACCAGCGCCCGGTGTCCGTCGGAGAGCACCTCGCGCAGCGTGCTGATCTCCCCGACGGCCTCGAAGCTGCCGGCCTCGACCACGGTGAGCGCCTCGTTGAGCCGAACCGTCTGCCCATTCTTGATCGCCTTGACGTCGATATTCGGCGAGCAGGTCAGCCGCATCTTGCGGCCGGAGGTGAAGACGTCGACGGTGTCGTCGTCGTGCGCGCCCAGCATCACCCCGTAGCCGCTCGGCGGCTGGCCCAGCCGGTCGACCTCTTCACGCAGCGCCAGCAGCTGCTGACGGGCGTCCTTGAGGGTATCCATCAGCTTGGCGTTACGAGCCGCCAACGAGTCGATCCGGGCTTCCAGTTGCTGCACCTCGCGGGAACGCTGGCCGCCGCTGACGCCCTGCAGCTGATCGCGCAGCGCAGCCGCCTCGCGGCGCAGCTGTTCCAATTCGGCGGCATCGCCGTCGTCGTGGGCACTGAAAGCGTCAGATCGATGTGACTCACTCATAACCGCTCCTTCCGCGCACCTGGACCTGGTCCGGTGGATGGCCCAACGCTACCGGCGATTGAACCATTGTGGGCGTTCGGCGAATTTCGACACTCTGACGTCACTGTTAACCTCGAACGCAATAGGGCCCGATCGAAAGGACCGTCGTGACCCAGAAACTCCTCGCCACGTGCATGGCAGCAGCCGCGATCGCCGGCGGCGCCGCGGGCATCACAGCCGCGGTATCAATCACGCGGAGCGCTTCTCCGGCGGTGCAGCCGGTCGTGTTCGGAGCGCCCCTGCCACTGGATCCCGCGA
>JBAXUD010000103.1:0-8998 GCA_037129875.1 Mycobacteriaceae bacterium | reverse complement strand
GAGGCCTGCATGCCGACCGGGGCGCCGTCCGGGCGTCCCTCCAGCAGCGGGATCATCATGACCGGTGCCTTTTCCATGTGCTCGTTGAGGTATTTCGCGGAGTTCATGACGGCGTCCATCTGCTCGTCGCGGATGTCGCCACGCACCGGCTTGGGCAGATCCAGGTACGAGGTGGCGTTGGCGCGGTAGATGTCGGCCAGGGCCTTCTTCTTGGCGGGGTCCTCCACGAACACCCACTGCCAACCCTGGGAGTTGGAGCCGGTCGGGGCCTGCAGTGCGATGTCGAGACACTCCATCAACACCTCGCGCGGCACAGGCTTTTCGAAGTCGAGCCGCTTGCGTACCGAGCGGGTGGTGGTCAGAACTTCGTCGGCGGTGAGGTTCAGTGTCATGGCAGGAGACTACGACGGGGCCGACTGCGATGACCAGAGCGGTCCGCATCCCACTACCGGAAGTCGCGGGAACGGGAGCCCACCGTCATCGTGAGTCGCTGCAGCCGCTCGGCCACCACCGTCACCGCTCCACTGGCGTTCTGTACCTGTCCCCGGATCAGCAGCGCGGACGCGGTCTGGGCCAGCCGCCGGTGCCGCGCCCACACCCCCGGCATGCACAGCACATTGACCATTCCGGTCTCGTCTTCGATGTTCATGAACGTCACACCACGCGCTGTCGCCGGACGCTGACGATGGGTGACCGCACCGGCGATCAGCACCCGGGTGCCGTCGGGAATTTCCAACAACTTCTCAGCCGGAACAACACCCAGGTCGTCGAGGCGGGTGCGCAGAAATTGCGTCGGATAGGTGTCGGGCGAGATGCCGGTGGCCCAGACGTCGGCGGCAGCCAGTTCGGACTCACTCATCCCGGGCAGCGCCGGAACGGTCGACGACGAACCCACTCCGGGCAGTCGATCCGGACGCTCGGCGGCGGCGGCGCCGGCAGCCCACAACCCCTCCCGCCGGGTGATGCCGAAGCAACCCAGCGCGCCGGCGGTGGCCAGCGACTCGGCCTGGGGAACCGACAGCTGGATCCGGCCGGTGAGGTCCAGCATGCAGCGATACGGCCCGGCCGAGTGCCGCTCATCGACGATGCGCTGCGCCAGATCCGCGCCGACGTGCCGCACCGAGCCGAGGCCCAACCGGACCTCCAGGCCACCGTTCTCACACGTCGCGTGCGCCAGGCTGGCGTTCACGTCCGGCCCGTGCACGACAACCCGGTGCCGGCGGGCATCGGCCACCAGCGACTGCGGCGAATAGAAACCCATCGGCTGGGCCCGCAGCAGCGCCGCGCAGAACACCGCCGGATGGTGCAGCTTGAACCACGACGAGTAGAACACCAGTGAGGCGAATGACAGCGAATGGCTCTCGGGGAAGCCGAAATTGGCGAAGGCCGCCAACTTCTCGTAAATCCGGTCGGCGACTTCCCCGGTGATGCCGTGCAGCTGGGCCATCCCGGAGTAGAAGCGATCACGCAGCCGCCGCATCTTCTCCGTCGAGCGTTTGGCGCCCATGGCGCGGCGCAGCTGGTCGGCCTCGGCCGGTGAGAAACCGGCGCAGTCCACCGCCAGTTGCATCAACTGCTCCTGGAACAGCGGCACGCCCAACGTCTTTCGCAATGCCGGCTCCATCGCAGGATGGTCGTAGGTGACCGGCTCCAGGCCGTTGCGCCGCTTGATGTAGGGATGCACCGAGCCGCCCTGGATGGGCCCGGGGCGAATCAGCGCCACCTCGACGACCAGGTCGTAGAACATCCGCGGTTTCAGCCGCGGCAGCGTGGCCATCTGCGCGCGTGACTCCACCTGGAAGACCCCGACCGTGTCGGCGCGCTGCAGCATCTCGTAGACGGCCGCTTCGGAGAGGTCGAGTTTGGCCAGATCGACCTCGATACCTTTGTGTTCGGCCACCAGGTCGATGGCGTAGTGCAAGGCTGACAGCATACCCAGCCCGAGCAGGTCGAATTTCACCAAACCAATTGCGGCACAATCATCTTTGTCCCACTGAAGCACACTGCGGTTGGCCATCCGGGCCCATTCCACCGGGCACACGTCGGCGATCGGACGGTCGCAGATCACCATGCCGCCGGAGTGGATGCCCAGGTGCCGTGGCAGGTCCTTGATCTGCACCGCCAGATCCACCACCTGCTCGGGGATGCCGTCGAGATCGGGTGAGCCGGCCACGCCGTCTGATTGCTGCTCTCGCAGCGAACTCCAACGGCTGACCTGCTTGCTCCAAGCGTCCTGCTGGCCCTGGGAGAACCCCAGCGCCCGGGCCATGTCGCGCACCGCGCTGCGGCCGCGGTAGGTGATCACGTTGGCCACCTGCGCGGCGTAGTCGCGTCCATAGCGTTCGTAGACGTACTGGATGACCTGCTCGCGCAGATCCGACTCGATGTCGATGTCGATGTCGGGCGGCCCGTCGCGGGCCGGGGACAGAAACCGTTCGAAGAGAAGCTCATTGGCCACCGGGTCGACGGCTGTGACCCCCAGGGCGTAGCAGACCGCCGAGTTGGCCGCCGAACCCCGGCCCTGACACAGGATGTTGTTGCGCCGGCAGAACTGGGTGATGTCGTGCACCACCAGGAAGTAGCCCGGGAAGTTCAGCTGGCCGATGACGGCGAGTTCATGCTCGATCTGGGTGTAGGCCCGCGCGGCGCCGGAACGCGGACCGTAGCGCTGCGCGGCGCCGGCCATCACCAGTTCGCGCAGCCAGCTTTCCTCGGTATGGCCGTCGGGGACGTCGAACGGCGGCAGTTGCGGCGCGATCAGCCTCAGTTCGAACGCGCTCTGTTCGCCCAGTTCCGCAGCCGCGGTGACGGCATTCGGGTACTGGGCGAACAGCCGGGCCATCTCCTCACCAGACCGCAGATGCGCGCCGCCCAGCGGGGGCAGCCAGCCGGCTGCGGAGTCCAGGGAGTTCCGGGCGCGGATCGCCGCCATGGCCGCCGCCAGCCGGGCCCGGCCCGGCTCGGCGACATGGGCTGCGGTGGTGGCGACCACCCCCACCCCGAACCGCGGCGCCAGTGCGGCGAGTTCGGCGTTGCGCTCGTCGTCGACGGGATGACCGTGGTGGGTCAATTCGATGCTGACCCGCCTCCGGCCGAAGCGGGCCACCAGGTCGGCCAGCGCCTCAGCAGCCGCATCCAGGCCACCCGTCGACAATGCCTGGCGCACATGGCCTTTGCGGCAGCCGGTCAGAATGTGCCAGTGGCCGCCGGCGGCCTCGGTGAGGGCGTCGTAGTCGTAGCGCGGCTTGCCTTTCGCACCCCCGGCCAGGTGCGCTGCGGCCAGTTGACGCGACAGCCGCCGATATCCCTCCGGCCCGCGGGCCAGCACCAGCAGATGCGGGCCGGGCGGATCGGGAACCTCGGTGCGGGCGGTGTTGGACAGCGACAGCTCGGCTCCGAACACCGTCGGCATACCGAGTTCCCGGGCGGCCTCGGCGAAGCGCACCACCCCGTACAGCCCGTCGTGGTCGGTGAGCGCGATCGCGCGCAGACCCAGCCGCACGGCCTCCTCGACGAGCTCCTCCGGGGTGCTGGCGCCGTCGAGGAAGCTGAACGCCGAATGGGCGTGCAACTCGGCATAGGGCACCCCGGAGCCTCGGCGGGCGGCATCGGGCGGGGGCTCATAGCCGGGGCGTTTGCGGGACCAGGCCGGGCTGTCGCTGCCGTCGGCCACCGGCTCCGCCAGTGCCTGAGCCGGCGGCCGGCTGTTGAGCACCCGCTCCATCTCCGCCCAACTCGGCGGCCCGTCGTTCCAGCCCATCGCGGTATGTTATCGAACATATGTTCTAGTAACCAGGGGGCGACACGACGTCGGCGCGGGTTAACGTCACGGTTAACAGCGGCGTATACTCGCCCTGTGTTGAGAGTCAGTGACGAGACGCGCGAACAGGTTCTGCGGATCGGCCGTGAAGAGTTCGATGGCGCGTCCGCGGATGAGACGATTCGCCGGCTCATCGACGAGCACTGGCGCGTCGCCGCTGTCGCCGCTGTCCGGCGTTCGCAAGAGACCGATCCGCACGGCTGGGATGCCTACCTTGCCGAGGCCCGGGAATGGGAGTCGGTCGAGGCGCCGGTCGCCGAGTGAGGACGCCGCCGCGCATTGAGCCGGGACAGGTCTGGTTTGTCAACTTCGATCCTGTGCGCGGCCGCGAGCAGGGCAAGGATCGGCCTGCGTTGGTTGTGTCGTCGCGTTTCCACTTGGACCTTACGAGGGAGCAGTTGATCTGTGTGCTGCCACTGACCAGCGTTGAGCGACCCGGCTGGCTGCATCGGGTCCATGTGGCCTCGGGCGGCGGCTGGGTGATCACCGAGCAGCTCCGTACGGTTTCCGTTGAGAGGTTCCGCCGCCCTGCCCCGAAAATCCGTCTGACTGCAGCGGAGTTGCGCGAAGCAGGTCGCATACTGTCCCAAATGCTCATCACCGGCTAAGCGATGTTCCGGCGCGGACACTGTTGCGAGAGCGCGGAGGAAATCGCGCGGCCCTAAGTGCACGGCTCTAGGCTCAACGGGTGACTTCAGAAACCCATCCCGCCGAACCACACGTCGGCGCCATCAACTCCAAACTCAACTGGCTACGCGCCGGGGTTCTCGGCGCCAATGACGGCATCGTCTCGGTTGCCGGCATCGTGATCGGCGTGGCCGCCGCCACCGCTGAACGCGGGCCGATACTCGCCGCCGGAATCGCCGGGCTCGCCGCCGGTGCGCTGTCGATGGCACTCGGCGAGTACGTCTCGGTGAGCACCCAGCGCGACACCGAAAAGGCGCTGCTGGCCAAGGAGCGCCGAGAACTCGTCGAGGAGCCCGAAGCCGAGTTCGAGGAACTCGTCGGGCTCTACCGGGCCAAGGGACTCTCGCCGGACACCGCGCGTACGGTGGCCGCGGAACTGACCGAGCACGACGCCTTCGCCGCGCATATCGACATCGAACTCGGCATCGACCCGGACGATCTCACCAATCCCTGGCAGGCCGCCATTTCCTCAGCAGTGGCGTTCACCCTGGGGGCGATACTGCCGATGCTGGCGATCCTGCTGCCGCCGCCGTCAAGCCGGATCCCGATCACCTTCGTAGCGGTGCTGATCGCCCTGGGCGTCACCGGCTGGGTCAGCGCGCGCCTCGGCGGCGCCGACCCGGTCCGTGCGACGCAACGGGTGGTCGTAGGTGGCGCGATCGCGATGGTCATCACCTACGGCATCGGCCGCGCCATGGGCGGCATCATCTAGAAGTTCAGTCGGTGTACTCGGCGACGCCGTCGTCGAGCACGACGCGGGCGTCGGAACCGTCCGGGCCGGCCGCTTCGGTGCGGTACACCGCCCTGCCGGTTCCCGTGCGCCAGATCGACGTCGTCAACGTCTCGCCCGGGAAGACCGGGGAGGAGAACCGGGCGGCGATCCCGGTCAGCTTCGCCGCATCGCCGCCGGCCAGTTCAGCCAGCAGCGCCCGCCCGGCGAAACCGTAGGTGCACAACCCGTGCAGGATCGGCTTCGGGAAGCCGGCCAGTTCCCGGGCGAACCACGGATCGCTGTGCAGCGGATTTCGGTCCCCGGAAAGCCGGTAGAGCAGGGCCTGGTCCTCACGGGTCGGCAGGGCGATGCGGGCGTCGGGTTCACGGTCGGGGAACTCCGGGGCCGACGGGCGCTGACCCGGCTGGCCACCGAATCCGCCGTCACCGCGGATCACCAGGGTGGTCAGCGTCTCGGCGATCTGCGACCCGGTGGCGGGGTCGCTGCCCCGGGCGCGCAGCATGATGATGGCGTTCTTGCCCTCGCCCTTGTCTTGGATATCGGCGACCTCGGCCACCACCGACAGCGCACCGGACGGCGGCAACGGAGCCGAGAGCCGGACCTCTTGCGAGCCGTGCAGCAGTTTGCCCCAGTTGAAGCTGCCGACCAGTGGGGCGGCGCCGAATCCCATGCAGCAGATCACGGCGAAAGTGGGCAGCACCTGCTGTGGGATGTCGTGACTGTTCTCTGTGGTGAAGGCCAGATCCTCGGTGCCGGCTCCGACGCCGAGCGCATAAAGCAGGGTGTCGCGGTCGGTCCACTCATAGATCGTGGGTTCGGTGACCGCTCCGATGGCTGACGGGTCGATTGCCATTGCCACTCCTGTCTTTGAAGATCTCCATGGTTGCACTCGGTCAAATTCTCCGCGCCGGAGCGGCCGAAAGGGCACGCTGTGGGTATGAAGCTTTCCCCTGTTCGAAGAGTCTGGTCTTTCGTGGCGTTATTGATGTCGGTGGCGATGCTGGCCGCCTGCGGCAGCCAGCCCAAGCCGGACGCCCGCATGATGACCCTCACCCTCATCCGGCATGCCGAGTCCGAAGCCAACGCCGCCGACGTCGCATCGACTCTCGTGCCGGGTCCCCCGCTGACCCCGCTGGGCTTCGAGCAGGCCAGTAAGTTGGCAAATGAGTTGGCGGCCAATCGGTATGACGGTGTCTACGCCTCGGCGATGCTGCGCACTCAGCAGACGGCTGCGCCGACGGCCAAAGCCCTGAACGAGCAGGTGACGGTGCTGCCGGGCCTCAACGAGATCTCCGCGGGCTGGTTCGAGGGCATCCCGATGTCGGACACCTCGGGCACCTTCCTGTTGGGCCCGGAGAGCTGGCTCAAGGGCGACCGCCGCTTCGGCATCCCCGGTTCGGTCAACGGCAATCAGTTCAACGGCGCGTTCACCGGCGCAGTGCAGAAGATGTACGACAGCGGCCAGGAAAAGCCGGTCGCCTTCTCCAGTGGGCTGGCGATCATGATGTGGACGCTGATGAACGCCCGCAACGGGCAGCGCAACCTGCTGACCGATCACCCGCTGCCCAATACGGCACGGGTGGTGCTGACCGGTAATCCGGTCATCGGTTGGACGCTGAAGGAATGGGACGGCATCACGAACTTCGTGTCCGACGCTGCGTGAGCCGCGACGCACTCTTCTCGATGCCGTTGCGGGTCCGCTACGTCGAGTGCGACATGCAGGGACGGGCGTTCAACGCCCACTACCTGACCTGGGTCGATATGGCCCACACCGAGGCTTTGCGCGCACTGGCGGGCGGCTACCAGGTGTTGACCCGACGCGGAATCGACGTCGTGGTGGTGGCTGCCGAAGTGCAGTACCGCCGGCCCGCACACTTCGATGACGAACTGATGGTCAACGTCGCGATCGAGTCGCCGGGAAACACCTCGCTGCGCAGTCGCTACCGCATCGACCGCGGAACCGAACTGATCGCCGAGGCCACGTTGACCCACGTCTGCGTCGATGCGGTGAGCTTCGAGAAACTGCCCTGGCCGGACTGGTTCCGCGATGAGCTTGCCGCCGCGGAAACACCGTGACGTGGCCGGTCTTCGCTGACGTCGACACCGGCGTCGATGACGCGATGGCGCTGGTGTACCTGCTCGCCAGCGATGACGCCGAACTGGTGGGCATCGCGTCCACCGGCGGCAACGTCGACGTCGACCAGGTGTGCCGCAACAACCTGGGCCTGCTGCAACTCTGCGGATGTACGCATATCCCGGTGTCACGCGGAGCCGCGCAGCCGCTTCGCATTCCGATGTGCACCGCTGAGGACACCCACGGCCCGGCCGGTCTGGGCTACGCCGAATTGCCCTCGACGACACAACAATTGACGTCCTACGACTCCGCTGAGGCATGGGTGCGGGCGGCGCACGAGCACCCCGGCACTCTGGTCGGGTTGGTCAGCGGCCCGCTGACCAACCTGGCGCTGGCACTCCGCGCCGAGCCCGCCCTGCCGAGCCTGCTTCGGCGGCTGGTCATCATGGGCGGCTCGTTCGAGTACCGGGGCAACACCACCCCGGTTGCCGAGTGGAACATCAGCGTCGACCCGGAGGCCGCGGCCGAGGTGTTCGACGGATGGGGGCGGGCCCCTAAGGCGAATGACGTGTCGAATGGCGTTGATCCCGGCACGGAGAATGTTCCGATCGTATGCGGACTCAATCTCACCGAGAACGTCGTGATGACACCGGAGATCATGCAGCGGCTGGCCGCAGCGGCGGGATCGACGGCGACCGAGGTCAACCCGCTGATCCGGGTGCTCGAGGATGCGATGCGGTTCTACTTCGAGTTCCACGAGCAACAGGGCGAGGGGTATCTGGCCCACCTGCACGATCCACTGGCCGCTGCGGTCGCACTGGATCCCGGGCTGATCCGGACCCGCGCGGCGACGGTGGCGGTGGAACTGACCGGCACACTGACCCGGGCGATGACGATCGCCGACTGGAGTGGCCACTGGGGCCGCCGGCCCAATGCCCGGGTAGGCGTCGAGGTGGACGCCGCGGCGTTCTTCGAGCGGTTCATCGAACGGGTCGGGCCCTTCGCCCGGCGGTGCACTCACTCGTAGACGCCTTCGAGGTACCACCGGCGCTGCCGGTAGCACAACAGCAGTGCGGTATCGGCCACCAGAACCTGGGCGCGGGCGGAGCGTCCGGGCCTGGACTGTTCGGCGCCGCCGTGCCCGGGATCCCACCAGCGTTCGTCCACCGGCCACGGGCCTGCCCACCAGCTCAGCTCACCGCGGTACTGCGATCCGGCGGCGTCGAGGCGGACCGGCTCGGCGGTGAACATCCCACGTGGGGTCACCCGCACCGGATTGCCCTGGGAGTCAAGCAATTCCACGGGATCATCGAGAAGGACGGCCGGGGCGGGCTGCGGGAGCTGGCCGGGCCAAGGGCGGTCGGCGGCGGCCCTTGGCACCGGTTCGTCGCCCAGTGGGGTCAAGGTGATCCGCTCGGCGGGCCCACGTCCGCCGCTGAGCACCGGCACCTGAACCGCCTCCTGGCCCAGCAGGCCCTGCACCCGGACCAGGGCACGGCGGGCCCGCAGCCGGTCCTCCTCACCGAGCCCACCCCACAGCGGCAGCTGAAGCGCTTCTGCGGACACCACTTCCACGGGCTGCAGCCGCAGCATGGTGATCGGCCCGGCGAGTCCACTGTCCCCCGTAATCCGCCGGGACTCTTCCCCGAGTCGCTGCGCTCCTGCCCGCCGGGACTCTTCCCCG
>JBAXUD010000102.1:0-9071 GCA_037129875.1 Mycobacteriaceae bacterium | reverse complement strand
CCCCGGGACCGGTCCGGCTGGGCCATCCCGACGATCTGCGTGACGCCGATCTGGCCAAGGCCGTATCGATTGCGCTGCCTGGTTTGGCGGCATTGGTCGGGCTGACGGCCTTCGGTGGTCTGGTCGGCTACCGGCAGGCCAGAGCCGGCTATTTGTTGCGGGCCGCCGGCGCAGGCCGGTTCCTCCAGTGACCACCGGGGCCCGGCGGTCGGCGGCGCGCGCAGGAAGATGCCGCGATGCCCGCTGACCGCAAGGTGACCCGGGCGGTCAACGACGTTCTGGCTCTGGCTCCCCGACGCGGTGAGGTTTCGGTGTCACGACTGGTCGCCGCCGTCGGCGAGCACCGGCAGCGACCTGTCGAGGTCAGCACGGCCGAACTGCCGCCGGGGGTGTCCGGACAGTGGCGCCAATACGCCGATCACGACGAGTTCCTCATCCAGGACGGCCTGCCCACCGTCGACCGCACGCTGGCGCACGAACTGGGCCACCTCGTCCTGGGCCACGACGGCATCCCGGTCGCTGAGGCGGCTAGGGAATCAACGGAATTCGTCAGCGACGATCTGATCAATTACATGCTCAACCAGCGCACCGGATGTATGGGTCCGGGCGGCGAGGATGTCGAGCAGCAGGCCGAGGACTTCGCCGCCCTGCTGTTGTACCGGCTGGGGCGCCTGCGCAGCGACCGCTCATCGATCGTGCAGGTCCGCCTCGGTGAGGCGTTTGGTTGATCGTCTGGGTCATCGCCGGTCTGCTCGGGATGGCGACCGGGCTGCGGATCGGTTGGGCGTTGGTCAATCGGCAGTCGGTGGTCAGCGGCGCGATGATCGTGGCACTGGGAAACCTGGCCGTGGTGGCCGCCTTGAACTGGCGCCCACTGACACTGCTGGTGGACACCGCGCTGGGGTGGCCGAACATCTCGATCGCCTTGAGTGAAGTCGCTCTGGTCATGTCTGCGGCCGGGAGTTGCGTGATGATCACCTCCGTCGCCGCAACCCGTGGCCCCGGAGTTACCCGCAAACTTGCGTTCATCCAGTACGGCGTTGCCACGGTCATCGCGATCGCCAGCCTCATTCTGTTTCTCAACGACGGACGAGAGTCCGAAATGGCGCCGAAGGAATACCTCGCCCACAACGTCGGCCTGCCTGGCGAGGTGTTCGACTTGCTGGTGCCGCTGCTCTATATCCTGCTCGCCCTCAGCGTGGTGGCGTCGGTGGGTATGCGGCTGTCCAACGCCAGTCGGCGGGGCCGGGCCCTGCTGCTTTTCACCGCCGGGATGGCTCTGATCCTCGCTGCGAGCGCGTACATCGTGACGGGGGCGGTGCGCAGGAGCCAACTGATAGGCCTCGGCACGGCACTGAGCCTGTTGCTCTGCGCCATGGCGATCGTCGCGGCCGGAGCGCTGCTGCCCGTTGTGGAGGACTGGATCGGCGCGCGGCGCGAATTGCGCCTCATCGAACCGCTGCTGGAGGAAATGGAACGCCGCCACCCCGACGTCGGTATCGGGGTGCGTCCACGCGGACCGTTGGTATTCCGGGTGGCCGAACGGCTGTCCCGGATCTCCGATGCTCTCTACCTTCAGGGGTCGCAGGCTCAGCAGCTCAGCGCCGACGTGCCCGACGGCCCTGAACTGCCGATGGACATCAGCGCGGCCGGACAAGCACGTGCCGTGGCGAACTGGATCAGATCCGGGCGCGACGAGGTGGCGACGGCCTTCCCCGGCCGAAGCTGGCTGCGGCAGCCCGCGGACTGCTCCGACCGGGATTGGATCCTGGAAATCGCCCGCCAGTACCGGGAAACAATTGACGAGCCGGCCGTCACACGGCCGTGAACGGCTAACTTTCCAGCTGCTCGCGGCGGCGCAGCTCGTCGACCCTTTCCACGACGTTCTGCTGAGCCTCCGGGGACAGTCCCACCGTCCGCGAGGCGATACGGCGCACACCTTCGTCGCGCATATTGACCAGCCAGGTCAATTCTTTGTCGAGCTTCTCGTAGTAATCGTCGTCGGTGAAGTACTCCGGCTTGATCCGGAAGAAGTTGGCAAGCGCGGTCATCGTCGTCGCCGACGGGTTCGTGCGGTTGCCTGAGCGCAGCTGCGAGAGGTACGGCGCCGACATGGTGACGCCCTCGGACTTGAGTGCGGAGATGACTTCGGCGGAGGTATGAGGTCCACGGCCCGGGGGATAAACGGTGTCGAAAAGGCGGTTCAGCCGCGCGGCGAATGTGGTGCTCATCTTGATGGCCTCCAGTGCGATTTCCGAGCCTGCATAACCCTCGTCATATTTGCTGACCAATGTACAACCCGTCGTCCAAACGACCAAGTGCAAACTCTGGGTAATCGGACTTCACAGGATGCGATGCGAGAGCGGCAAACGCCGGTCGATAGCGGACACTCGCAGGTGAGAGCCGATTGACACACGAAAATGCGCGATATTTTGGCGTATCGTCGGGTTGGCGGGTTAGCGCGGCGCACAAATGCGGTGCGCTCAAAGTCGGACCGCGAGTACCGGTTGGCAACGCCGGTAAGCGAGAAAAGCCGGAATCCCACGATTTGCTGAAAAGGCTCAGCAAAAACTTAGTATTAATTAAGGTTCAGCGTTGATCGAAGGAGGATTCAGACTGCCTGCGCGCCGCTAGGCGGCCAGCAGCATCGCCAGAATGGCCGTATCGGGGTGGCTGATCGGATCCACCCCGACGCGGCTGATCATGTTGGTCACCGTTCCGTCCGCCTCCGCCTCCACCCACGCGGCACGGTGCTCGAGTCCCAGATGGGGCAGGCCCGGGAGTAGAACGCATCCGGAAGCGGCCCCCGAGCATTCCGGCAGCGACGGGGTGGTCTCCGAGGGCGGATGCAGCATCATCAACGCCGGCGGCTGCCTACCGGCGAAATGCCCTGGCAGCACGGCTGATTCCCCCACTACCGTGCCTTCGGCCAGGACCAGGCCGACGGTGCCGGGCCGGGGCTGCTCAGGCAATTCCTCGCGAACGCCGAAAATTGTTGTGGTGGAGAGCAATCCGGGAAGGGATGCCACCCGGACAGCCATGATCAGAAGCTGGGCCCACTCTTTGGTGGAGTCCGGCCAGCGCCCAGAAACCACGAAGCCCTTCAATGTGCCTCGGGAGTGGAACGGCGATATCTCCACCGCTCGCCCGGAACTGTTGTCCATTTCGCCTCCGCGACACCTCGATAAATCCCAGTGCGACACGACTGCGGGTCGGTTCGCAACAGCATGGGGCACAGCGGCGCTGGCACACAATAGGACGCGAGTGCTAAAAAACCGGCGGGGCGCTCGCGCGATGCGCCAGCGCCCCGTCCAGACTCGCGGAGGTCAGCCGAAGATGAGGCCCTTGGTCTTCGAGGTGGCTGCGGCGTAACGGTTCTGTACGTCTTCCCAATTCACCACATTCCAGAAGGCCTTGACGTAGTCCGCCTTGACGTTCTTGTACTGGAGGTAGAACGCGTGCTCCCACATGTCGACCTGAAGCAGCGGAATGATGCCGAGCGGGACGTTGGCCTGCTGGTCGTACAACTGGAAGGTGAGCAGCTTGTCGCCGAGGCTGTCGTAGCCCAGAACGGCCCAGCCCGAGCCCTGCAGGCCGTTGGCGGCCGCGGTGAACTGGGCGCGGAACTTGTCGAAGGAACCGAAGGCTTCATCGATGGCGGCGGCCAGGTCGCCGGTCGGCTTGTCGCCCCCGTTGGGGGACAGGTTCTTCCACCAGATGGAGTGGTTCACGTGACCACCGAGGTGGAACGCCAGGTTCTTCTCGTTCAGGAAGATCGCGGCGTGGTCGTCCTTGGCCCGAGCCTCCTCAAGTTTGGCGACGGCCGCGTTCACGCCCGCCACGTAGGCGGCGTGGTGCTTGCTGTGGTGCAACTCGTTGATCTCCCCGGAGATGTGGGGCTCCAGAGCGCCGTAGTCCCAATCCAGGTCAGGCAGGGTGTATTCAGCCACGTGATTCCTTCCACTCAAATGATCGGCCGGGCGATCGACCCATGATGTGATCGACCCACTCGATCGACGGATGTTCTGCGCTCGACGTTGCACACGCACGTTAAACCTTGCTCTATCGACCGCAGTAACCGCAAGGATTCCCAGACGGATCGCCAGCAACCGCTGCGACACCGCCGATTCGGAGAAACCCTCAGAACAGGATGATCAGGGCGAGGATGCCCAACAGCACCAGTGCGATGGCACCGGCGCGCAGTGCGGCGATCAGGTAGGACCGGTTGCAGGGGGACGCGGACCACGGCGAAATACGCGATGCGGGGTGTGAATCGAACGATGGAGACGCCATCATCGCGTCCTGAATTGGATGTTCAACTTCCTACCCCCTGCGCGCCCAGTGAAATGTGTCACAGCACTCTGGCGATCATAGCGCCAGTTACCGCGCTGTTTCAAAAGACCGAAATTCAGGCAAACGCGCGGTGTCGCGCCGGTGGTCATCAGACGACGGGTGGCTGCTCGTCGGCGTGTCACGCGGCGACTCGCGGGAAGCGCGACCGTCGTCAGGATTTCGACAATTCGCTCATTGCGGCCACGCCGGTTGGTCGGCCGGCCCGGCCCTCCGGCGTGTCATCCACAACCTGGACGGCCCAATGCCGCGCCTTGCTGCCGAATCGTTATCGAACAACCGTCGGCGGTTGTGGATAAACCTGTGGAAACTGTGGATAGCCCGCCCCATTGCTGTGCGGGACCTGCCCGTTCCGGCATTCAGTGCCACAATAACTATACCTATGGTTCCCTTCTTGGGCCGGTAGCCGGGGGAATTTCGACCGGGCGACCCGAGGCAGGCCCACCGGGCCCACGGTCCTCGCTAGGCTGGTCGGCGTGATTCAGGTGTGCTCCCAGTGCGGGACACGATGGAACGTGCGCGATCGCCAGCGGGTGTGGTGTCCCCGCTGCAACGGCACGTTGCTCGCACCTACCGCAGCGCCGGCTGTCCAACCCGTCGCCGCGCCCGGCCGGCCTGCGACCCGGCAGGCTGTGCCCTCCCGGCTGCCGTCCGGCTTCCGGTGGATCGCGGTCCGGCCCGGGGCCCCGCCGCCACCGCGCCGGCCTCGTCGTCCGCTGGGTCCCACACCGCGCTACCAGACCATCCCGCGCTGGGGATTGGTGGACCAGATTGCGCCGCCCACCGCCGAGGCCGCCGCCGCGCGCAGGAGTGCGTCGTCGCGCGCTGTGCAGACAGTCCTGCTGATCACTGCCGCGGTGTTCGCGCTCGCAGCCGCAGCGCACCTCCTGCGATATCTGCTGATGCTGATCAACCGCACCACTCTGCTGCCCCCGTTCGTCGCCATCGGTTCGTTGATCACCGGTGTCTTCGCGAGTCTGGCGGCGATCGTCGCCGTGATCGCCACCGCGGTGGTGCTGACCTCCTGGCTCGTCGGCCGGCGGGCCACGGCATTCGCCGGACACGGGCAGGAGGATCCTCGCCCCCAATGGGTGCTTTGGCTGGGCTGCCTGATCCCGGTGGTCAACTGGTTTTTCGCCCCGCTGTTCGTGGTGGAACTGGCCCACGCCGAGGGGTGCGGCGAACGGCAGAACCGTCGGATAGCCGTGTGGTCGATCGGATGGATCGTCGCGTCGCTGATCTGCGCCTGGGCTACCTGGACCAGTCTGCGGGCTCATGAGCCGCAAGCCGTCGCGGACAACACGGTAGCGGTGATCATCGCCTATCTGGCCGGCCTGGCCGTCATCGTTCTGCTGTGGCGGGTGGTCGAAGGATTGGTCCGCAGACCGGTGGACCGTCCGCCGCCGCATCGCTGGGCGATCGTTTCCACCGAGGCCACCGAGCCCACCGAGCCCACCGATGACGCCGCCCCGGGCGCGGAGTCGGAGCCGGCGGTCGAGGTCGCCGATGATGCCGCGGAGCCCGACGATGCCGCGGAGCCCGACGATGTTGCCCCGTCTCGGGACCGGGAACCGGTGGCGTAGACCGATGTCGCCGGGCGCTGCTGCATACGGGGAGCACCCCTTCGTGGTGGCCCACCGCGGCGCTTCGGCCGACCGCCCCGAACACACCCGGGCAGCCTACGAGTTGGCATTGCAGGAAGGCGCCGACGGTGTGGAGTGCGATGTCCGACTGACCCGTGACGGACACCTGGTGTGTGTGCACGATCGTCGGGTTGACCGCACCTCCAACGGCACCGGACTGGTCAGTGACATGACACTGGCCGAGTTGAACGAATTCGACTGGGGCACTTGGCATGCCGGTTGGCGACCCGAGGGCGGAACCGGTGATGCCGGGTTGCTGACTCTCGAGGGTCTGGTGCAACTGGTGCTGGACTGGCAGCGACCGGTGAAGGTCTTCATCGAGACCAAACATCCGGTGCGCTACGGCGCGCTGGTGGAGAGCAAGGTGCTGGCCCTGTTGCACCGCTACGGCCTCGCGTCGCCCGCCTCGGCCGACCTGTCCCGGGCGGTGGTGATGTCGTTCTCTGCCGCGGCAGTCTGGCGTATCCGCCGCGCCGCGCCGCTGCTGCCAACCGTTCTGCTCGGGGAGACCTCGCGATATCTCGGAGGCGGCGCCGCGACCACGGTCGGCGCCACCGCCGTCGGCCCCTCCATCACGACTCTGCGTGAACACCCGGAGTTGGTCGACCGCGCCGCCGCCCAGGGCCGCGCCATGTACTGCTGGACGGTGGACCACTACGAGGACGTTGAGTTCTGTCGCGACATCGGGGTGGGTTGGATCGCCACCAACCATCCGGGCCGCACCAAGACGTGGCTGCAGAACGGGCTGACGGGCGCCGGGCGAGACTAAGAGTTGATTCATTAGTCGGCTGGTGTGGACTGTTGAATCGTGGGGTTCTTGCCTGGTCGCCTGTGCCGCTGACGTCCCCAGGTGTAGCCGTGGGGTCTGTTGCGGGGTAGGGCGGGGCGTTCCCCTTGTCCGGCAGAGGCTCCATGGCTGGGGCTGCCATCCTCACCAGCGCCCGATGTGGTGGTCGGGTTGTGGTGGATGGTTGACCGGACCGGCCCCTCGTGCTGGGCCGTTTCCCGAGTGACCGGGACGTTGTGGATGCGCCGGGCGAGCACGGTGTCGTGCAGTCGCTGGCGCTGGTTGTGATCGATTCGTGCGGTGCGCGGGTCGGTGGGGTCGGTGAGCGCGACGGTGGCGGCCATCGCGGCGGAGACGATGTCGCGGTCGCCTCGGACACCACACGGGCAGGTGTGCCAGCGCTGGGAGAGGTTCTTTTTGGTGCGGGCGCCGCAGGTGCAGTGCTGTGACAGGGCGGTGGTGAACGTCGATGCCTTGAGTAAGACGCCGCCGGCGGCGGCGCACTCGCCGGCCAGGCGGGTCAGCATCCTGCCGGGGTCGCGCAGCGCACCAACCTCACCGAACGCGCCTTGGCGGCAATCTTCGGTATCAGCCAGCCCACCGCACACCGAACCATCCGCGACATGATGTCGGCGGTCGCGGATCTGTTCGTCCCCGCCCAGTTCGACATCACCGACACCCTGCTCTTGGACGGAACCCTCATCCCGGTCCATGACCAGTCCGTCACCCGACCGAGCAAGAACTACCGCCGCTCGGTCAATATCAGGTGATGGCCACCCTCAATCGCCGGATCGTGCACGTCGGAAACGCGTGGCCCGGCAACCGCAACGACATCGTCATCGCCAAAACCACCATCACCCTGCCCGCCGGGATCACCACACTCACCGACGGCGGCTACCGCTCCATGCCCGGCGCGACACCGCCTCCCACAGACGACCCCGCACGCCTGCCCGAACATCGCCGCCGCCGCGCTCGCATCGAACACATCCCGGCCCGCATGAAGGACTGGCAGATGCTGCGCCAATGCCGACGCCGAGGCAACGCGATCAACCTCACCGTCCGCGCAGTCGCCTACCTCTGGAACACCAAGATCGCGCACTTATGAATCAACTCCTAGGCAGAGTCAGGGCTGGCGGTCGAGGACCTCCTGCGGAATCGCCGCGTCGGTGCGCAATGCCTCGAACAATGCGCCCGCGGCAGCGGAGTCCCACACCACGACATCGCCGGCCTCGTTGACGGTGAGCTCGCCGACGGGCACGGTGATCGTGGTGCTCGCACCGCGCAGCGCCCAGGCCAGCGCCGCCAGACTCCAGACGTGAACGTCCGTGTTGACCGTCAGCGCCGACAGCGCCGCGTGGGGAACTGCGTACCAGCGCCAAGGGTTCAGCCACACCCACGGATCTCCGACACGATTCAGCAGCGCCGACATGAACTCCCGCTGATGGATCATCCGGTCCAGGTCGGCCCGCGGCGTCGCGCGGGTGCGGACGTAGCCCAGCGAATTGGGTCCGTCGAGCGTCTGGCATCCGGCCGGCAGGTTGATCCCGGCCAGTGGGTCGTCGATCGGATCGGTCGGGCACACCTGCACCCCGCCCAGGGCATCGACCACGTCACCGAAACCGGCGAAGCCGACCTCGGCGTAGTGGTCGAGGCGCAGACCGGTGTCCTGCTCGACGGTCTGCGCCAACAGGGACGGTCCCCCGACGGCGAAGGCGGCGTTGATCTTGTCCATCCCGTAACCGGGGATGTCCACATAGGAGTCGCGGGGGATCGACACCATGGTGGCGTGCCCTCCGGAGAGCAGACCCGGGATGTGCACCAGCAGGATGGTGTCGGTACGGCCGCTGCCCACGTCGCCGCCGGTGGCCAACGCCGCCTGCTGTTCCGGGCTGAGGTCCTCGCGACTGTCGGACCCGACCAGGAGCCAATTGGTGCCTGCGCCTGCCGCGGGCCGGCCCTCGAAATCGTTGAAGACGGTGACCCGACGCAGTGACGTCTCGACCCATACTGCGGTACCGAGGGTGCCCGCCACGATGACGAATACAACGATGGACACGATACCGGTGATCCGGCGCAGCCAGTTCACTTTCGTCCGGGTATGTTTCTGCCGCAACGACTTTCGGGTTGCGGAGCGCTTCTCGACCCGGGTCGGTGACGGGGTGTCGCGGTGCTGCCGCGGAGGCCGTGGAGGCCGTGGCGGCCGCGGAGGCCGTGGAGGCCGCGGTGGCGGCGGTGGCCGCGGCGGCGGCGCTGCCGGCTGAGGAGGAACCGGGTTCCGGTACGGGGGAGGG
>JBAXUD010000101.1:0-9113 GCA_037129875.1 Mycobacteriaceae bacterium | reverse complement strand
CGAGCAGGCCTACGTGCACCGCATCGGCCGCACCGGCCGGGCCGGCAAGACCGGGATCGCGATCACCCTGGTCGACTGGGACGAGTTGGAGCGCTGGTCGGGGATCAACAAGGCGCTCGACCTGGACTGCCCGGATCCGGCCGAGACGTACTCCACCTCCCCGCACTTCTACGAGGAGATGGGCATCCCCACCGAAGCCGGCGGCGCCATCGGCGCGGCGCGCAAGCGGCCCGACCCCAAGGGTTCGAGCCGGGTCAGCTCCACCGACAACAAGACCGACCGGCCCGCCCGCGACCGCTCACGGCAGCGGACCCGCGGCACCGGCCAGGCCGCCAGCGGTCACGTCGAAAACGCTTCTGGCGCAACGACTTCGACATCCACAGAGGCGGCGGCAGGCGAGGGCACAGCGAGCGGCCGGCGGCGCCGTCGTCGTCGCGGTCCGCGCAAGGCCACAGAGGCCACACCACTGCACTGACGTGATCCGACCGGAACGCCGCACCAGGGGTGACCTGATCGCCGCGGCGGCGATAGCCGCCGTGGTGGCTCTGGTCGTCGCGGGGTTCTGGTGGCGCAGTTCTGCGCGCGCCACGACGTACCGCCCGGCCGGCGGGGCCGCCCCGACCACCTCCGCGGCGACCGCGGTGCCGCCCGGCCTGCAGCAGCGCTGGACCGCGCCGAGCAGCCGAACCCTGTCGCCGGTGGTACTCGGCAGCACCGTGGTGACCGGTGAGGGCCGCACCATGGCCGGCCTGGATCCGCAGACCGGGCAGCAGCGGTGGAGTTACGCCCGCAACCGCGATCTGTGCGGGGTCTCCTATGTGTACGACCTCGCCGTCGCGGTCTACCCCGACTCGCGCGGCTGCGGCCAGGTCAGCGGCATCAATGCCGCCACCGGCCGGCGCGGGCCCACCCGGACCAGCTACGCCGACAACGTGGTGGTGCTGACCTCAGACGGTGGCGCGGTGCTGTCCGCCGGTGCCACCCGGTTGGAACTGTGGCGCTCGGACCTGGTGCGGATGCTGTCCTACGGGGAGATCGACGCCCCGGTCAAACCCGTCCAGACCAAACTCGGCGCGGGTTGCACGCTGATGTCGGCCGCCGGCAGCGAGAGCGCCGTCGGGGTGCTGGAGGCCTGCCGCAACGAGAAGGACCTGCGGCTGACGCTGTTGAAGTCGGCCAAGGAAGAAGACGAGCCGGACATCAAGCGGGTCCCGCTGCCGGGAGTCGCCATTGACGCCGAGGCCCGGGTGCTGGCGGTGGCGGGCACCAACACAGCGGTGTATCTGCCGATCCCCCGCCCGGAGGTCGCCGTCTACGACGACACCGGCACCAAGCTGTCCGACACCCCGGTGGCCACACCGCCGTTGCTGACCGAGCCCGTCCCGGCGGTGACCCGCGCAGGCGATGCCATCACCTGGTGGACCGGCAGCAGCGTCATGGTGTTCGACAACAAGCTGAGCTACCGCTTCACCATCTCCGGCGAGGGTCCGCTGGCCCCGGTCGGCCCGGCCGCCA
The DNA here is from genome assembly GCA_037129875.1 of Mycobacteriaceae bacterium. Classification (GTDB taxonomy): domain Bacteria; phylum Actinomycetota; class Actinomycetes; order Mycobacteriales; family Mycobacteriaceae; genus Mycobacterium. The sequence goes on along the minus strand of JBAXUD010000101.1, from coordinate 7,598 downwards.
TGATGGCCGGGCGGCTGCTGGTTCCGGTGGCCGAGGGGCTGGCCGTCCACACCGCGAACGACGGTGTGCGCGAACGGGTCATTCCGCTGGCCCATCCGGCGGGAACCGGGCCGGTCATGCCGGCGGTGTTCGGCCAGATGGTGATCGAGCAGCGCGACGCCACCGTGGCCGGCTACGCGCCCTAGCCGACTGCTCGGCTGTGTCGGCGCGTTGCGCCGGGTTGTCCAGCAGCAGGGCGCTGATTATGCACGGCATCGCCCGTGAGGCACCGGGCCATGGGCGGCAGAGAGGTTTTCCTGATCTGCGTCCGGCCCCGTGACGCTGTCAGTCGCTCGGTTCCCGAGCGCAGCCGTTGGGATATGGTCACTGCTCGGTAGCGATAACCCGACAGTGGGCGGCGTTTCCCGCGCACGAGTGTGGCTGGCCGACAGGGGAGGTTAAGTCGTGGCGTTGACGGGTCGGTCCAGCGCTGGGCCATCGGGGCGACGGGTCTGCTGCGCGCTGGATCGGTGCGATCAGTGAAGAAAGTCATCATTTCGCCGCAAGCCGGTTTCGGAAACAGGCTGCGGGTGCTCGCCAACATGAGGTTGATCGGGGAATACCTTCAGCGCGAGGTTTATCACTACTGGGTCGAGGACGATCTCGGGAGTCACGCGCTGCACGTCCAACACATGAAAAGCATCACGCCGGATTACCTGTTCGACATGGACATCCCCAGATATGACGGGCAAGCGCCGGATGTCTGTTACAGCGAATGGCTTCCTGGGGACTTCTGGTGGGAGCAGCAGAGCACAGCACAGCGACACCTCAACTGTGCTGAGGTCAAACCACTGGTCCCCCTGGAGGAGATCGGCAGGGATCCTTCCGATGTCATTCTCATCGAAACGTCGTTTGCCCTCTTCCCGCCAGAGATAGGTGCGCTCACCGACGAAGCGTTGCGCTGGAGCCTGAACTCAACAGAAGTTGACACGCTCCAGATGCAGGGATACGGCGCACTCAGGTTGAACCAGCGGTGGAGTGCCGTGCGCGCAAACCTCGCCGCACACGATTGGGGCATCACCATACGGCGGGGAAATTTCCTCGCGTTCCACCCGCAGGCGGACAAGAGCGTGGACCAAATCTACGAACTCGTTCGCCGCCGTTGCCCCGACGGCGGGACGAAGATCGTGTTCAGCGACGATATCCCGTACCGGGACGTGCTCAGATACCGTCTGTCGTCCTACGGTGACATCGCAGCCACCGGGTTGGATAGCCTCATCACAGAGTTCCTCGCCTTAAGCCGGTGCCGCACCATAATCGCAACGGGGGGATCGAGTTTCGGCAAGGAAGCGTCTCTGTTCGGCAGGACGGGGTACGTGCCGATCTAGGAATCCGTCCACCCCGGACCGGCCTGGGAGAACGGACCCAGGCAGCCAGGCGGGAAGCGGCTTCTTCATGCTGGTACCCGGCTAGGCGCAGATCCCGATGGTCGTGCTGTCCACCGCGGCGACGGTGATCGCCTCCCAGGCCGTCATCACCGGCGACTTCTCGGTCGCCGCGCAGGCCGCCCAACTCGACTAGACCCCCCGACTACGGATGACCCACACGTCGGAATCCTCCATCGGACAGATCTACGTGCCCTCGATCAACGGCATGCTGCTCCGTGGCGGTGCTGATCCTGGTATTAGCGTTCCGCTCCACAGCCGCACTGGGATACGCCTACGGCATGGCCGTGAGCCGGCGATGATCTCGAAGATGCCGATCACGATCGGCCAGACGCCGACAACCAGGGTCAGCGTCGATTTCGTCGTCGGTCAACCCATAACGGGCATACAGATCGTCATCGGCCCAGGGCCGTGGCCAGTCCAGGTCGGGAACGAAGGCGAACAGATCCTCGCGGATGTCTAGAGTGTTCATCCGGAGCCCGACCAAGAACCGTGCGAACTTGGTGCTCAGGCCACTTCCGGGTTGAAGGTCGGCAGCGCAGTCCCGGACTTCCAGTGCTTGAGCAGGCCCATGGCCAGCTCCCGATAGGCCGCGGCGCCCTTGTTCTTGCGCCTGCCGGCGATCACCGACGAGCCGGATGCACTGGCCTCGGCGAAGCGCACCGTCCGCGGGATCGGCGGCGCCAGCAGCGGCAGGTCGTAGCGATCGGCGACGTCGAACAGCACGTCGCGGCTGTGGGTGGTGCGTGCGTCGTACAACGTCGGCAGCGCGCCCAGCAGCGTCAGTTTCGGGTTGGTGATCTGCTGGACGTCGGCGACGGTGCGCAGGAACTGCCCCACCCCGCGGTGCGCCAGGGTCTCGCACTGCAGCGGCACGATCACCTCGTCGGCGGCGGTCAGCCCGTTGAGGGTCAGCACACCCAGCGACGGCGGGCAGTCGATGATCACGACGTCGAACGGGTCGACCTGATGGAGCTTGTCCAATGCACGCTTGAGCGCGTACTCCCGCCCGGCGCGCATCAGCAGCATGGCTTCGGCACCGGCCAGGTCGATATTGGCCGGCAGCAGACTCATGCCCTCGGGCGTGCTGACCACCGCGGCGCTGGGCTCGACGTCCCCGAGCAGCACCTCATGCACCGACACCGCCAGCTTGTCGGGATCGGTTCCCAGCGAGAACGTCAGGCAGCCCTGCGGGTCGAGGTCGACCAGCAGCACCCGTCTGCCCTCGCCGGCGAATGCCGCACCCAACGAGGCCACCGTGGTCGTCTTGGCCACCCCACCCTTCTGGTTGGCCACTGCCAGTACTCGGGTCACGGCTTCCATCCTGTCAGGTTGGTGCAGAATCGGTGGACGTGAGTGTCGGCAATCATCGGTTGGTCCTGCTCCGTCATGGCGAAACCGAGTGGTCCCGTGATCGCAAACACACCAGCCACACCGATCTCGACCTCACCGAAGTGGGCCGCGAACAGGCCAGGCGGGCTGCGATCACCCTCGACACCCTGGCCCTGGACAACCCCCTGGTCGTCAGCAGCCCGCGCCGCCGCGCCCTGGCCACCGCCGAACTCGCCGGGCTCACCGTCGACGAGGTGCTGCCACTGCTGGTCGAATGGGACTACGGCGACTACGAAGGCGAGACCACCCACGACATCCGCACCGAAACCCCGGGCTGGCTGCTGTGGACCTACGGCTGTCCCGGCGGAGAGAGCGTGGATCAGGTGAGCATGCGGGCCGACCAGGCGGTGGCCTATGCACTGGACCATATGAGCGAGCGCGACGTGGTGTTCGTCAGCCACGGCCACTTCTCCCGTTCGGTGATCACCCGCTGGGTCGAACAACCCCTGCGCGAAGGCGCGCGGTACGGGTTCGGGACTGCGTCGGTCGCTGTGTGCGGCTTCGAGTACGGACTGCGCCAGCTGTCCGCGCTCGGCCTGACCAGTCCGCCGGCCTGCGAGACGTGACAGCGACGACGGCATTCGCGCTGACCGGTCCGGCCGGAACCCTTGTCGCAGAAGGTATTCAGGCCGGATACGACGACGTCGGCGCGGCGGCCCGTGCCCTGCGCGACGGATCCGCGCGCCTGGTCGTGGGCGCCCTGCCGTTCGATATCCGCCATCCGGCAGCCCTGCTGACCCCACGGTCGGTGCGCAACGCCCTTGCGCCGGCCCCGGACTTCCCCCTGCCGCCGGTGCGGATCGCCGAGACGCTGCCCGACCCGCAGGTGCACCGATCCCGGATCGAGGCGGCGCTGCGGCTGCTTCGCGAGTCCGAAAACCCCTTGGAGAAGGTCGTTTTGGCCCGCGCCCTGCGTCTGGCGGCCGACGGGCCGCTGGATCCACTGACGATCCTGCGCCGACTCGTCGCCGCGGACCCGGAGGCGACGGCCTATCTGGCCGACCTCTCCCCCGCCGGACCGGCTTTCGCCGGAAGCGTTCTGGTGGGTGCCAGCCCGGAACTCCTGGTGGCCCGCCGCGGCGATCAGGTGACCTGCCAGCCGTTCGCCGGGTCCGCGCCGCGCTCGGCCGACCCGGTCGTCGATGCGGCCAACGCCGCCGCACTGGCGGCCTCGGGCAAGAACCGCCACGAACACCAACTGGTCGTCGACACCATGCGCGAAGCCCTGCAGCCGCTGTGCCGCAGCCTCGACGTCGCACCCGAGCCGCAGCTGAGTAGCACCGCCGCCCTGTGGCACCTGAGCACCCCGATCCGGGGGACACTGCGCGAAAACACCACCACCGCAATCGATCTAGCTCTGGCCCTGCATCCTACACCGGCCGTCGGCGGCGTGCCGACCGCCGCAGCGGTCGACGCGATCGCCGACCTGGAGGGCGACCGGGGTTTCTACGCCGGCGCGGTCGGGTGGTGCGACGCCGGCGGCGACGGCCGCTGGGTGGTCGCGATCCGCGGCGCCCAACTGGCGGCCGACCGCCGCAGCGCGGTGGCCACCGCCGGTGGCGGGATCGTCGCCGAGTCCGACGCCGACGACGAAGTCGCCGAGACCACAACGAAGTTCCGGACCATCCTGGCGGCGTTGGGGGTGTCGATCTGAGCACGCAGATCCGGGCCGCCCGGCCCGGCGACGAAGCCGACATCGTGTCGATGATCCATGAGTTGGCCGCCTTCGAGCGCGCGCCCGAGCAGTGCACCGTCACCGAAAGCCACATCACCCGAGCACTTTTCGGTGCCGACGCCGTCGCTTCCTGCTTCCTCGCCGAGGTCGACGGGGACACCGCCGCCATGGCGCTGTGGTTCCGCAACTTCTCCACGTGGGACGGGGTGGCCGGCATCCACCTGGAGGACTTGTTCGTCCGTGATCGGTTCCGTCGGCGCGGCCTTGCCCGGACACTGCTGGCCGCGCTGGCGCGAGAGTGCCTCGAGAAGAACTACAGCAGGCTGAGTTGGGCGGTGCTGGACTGGAACGCCGATGCCATCGCGCTCTACGACTCGGTGGACGGTCAGCCGCTCACCGAGTGGATCGCCTACCGGGTTTCGGGTCCTGAATTGTCGGCGCTGGCGGCGATATCGCGCGATGTCAGCCACTGAATTGTGCTGCGGCTGAACAACAAAGCCAGGATCGCCAGCGACAGCAGAGCCAGCGGCACCGCGTAGATCCACTGGTGCGATCCCACCCCGACGTACCAACTCACCGGCAAGAGCAACATCTGCGCGTAGATCGCGATACCGCGGCCCCATCGCCGGCCGGTCCACAACGCCCACGCCGCGACCAGCAGTGCCGCAGCGAAGATCGCGAACCATGCGGCGGTTCCGAAGCCGTCGACGACGTGACGATCGGCGCCGGCCAGCCCACGGATCACGAAGACGACGGCGGCGACGATGCCGACCGCGCCCTGGGCGCCGACCAGACCGGCCGCGCGCCGCACGGCCGGGGGAACCCCAGCGCTCATAGGGCCTTGGCCCGGGCAGCGACCTGCTGCACCACGGCGGTGGCGATCCGGTCGGAGTCGCCGAAACGCTCCGCGTTGACCGCGATCAGCGCCGGTCCCGACACCCGGTAGATCGTTGAGCACTGGCTGAAGCACAACGCCATCGTCGTCGGGTCGAGAACCTGCAGCGTGAACGACATGTTGGCGACGCCGTCATTCGAACAGGCCAGCAGCGAGGTGGCGAGATCCTTGAGGGCGGCTTTGGCGTCGATCCCGCTGGGCCAGATGCCGACGGCCTGGGTGATGGACCGGTTGGCCGCACCGGTGTAGGTCACCGACCGGAACGGGCCGGCGCCGGCGAAGGCGACGTCCTGATCGAAGACGGCGTGGCATTCGGCCGGGTACTGGCCGTCGTACTGGTGGTTACCGCCCGGCCGGTGTACGTCGAGGGCCGGGTCGGCCGTCAGTCCTGTGAGGCCGGCGATCGCCCCCACTTCCTCGACGTTGAGGATGAGCGGGTCCGGGCTGGGGCCGGCCGGGTCGGCCGCGGCGACCGGGGTCCCGCCGATGACGAAGGCCGCCATGACGGTTGCCGCCGTGCTGATTTCGCGTATCCCGGTCACACTGCCACCTCAGGTTGTCAAGAGTGGGGTCAGTCTACGTGGCGTGCGGCGATAGGCTCATCGCTCGTGCGGGCCGTGCTGATCGTGAATCCCAATGCCACCTCGACGACCCCGGCAGGCCGCGACCTGCTGGCCCATGCGCTGGAAAGCCGGGTGGACCTGACAGTCACGCACACCGAACGCGGTGGTCACGCCGTCGAGATCGCTGAGGCCGCCAAACGCGACGGTATCGACGTGATCATCGTGCACGGCGGCGACGGCACGGTGAACGAAGTGGTCAACGGCTTGTTGGGTCCGCCCGGCGCGGATCGGCCAGCAGCTGACACCCTGCCGGCCGTCGCGGTGGTGCCCGGCGGCGCCGCCAACGTCTTCGCCCGCGCCCTGGGCATCAGTCCGGACCCGATCGAGGCCACCAACCAACTGATCGACCTTCTCGGCGAGCACCGCCAGGGCGCGCCGTGGCGCCGCATCGGCCTGATGGACTGCGCCGAACGCTGGGCGGTGTTCACCGCGGGGATGGGGGTCGACGGCGACGTCGTGGCGGCCGTGGAGGCCCAGCGCGCCAAAGGCCGCAAAGTCACCGCGGCGCGCTACATCCGCATCGGGGTGCGCGAGATGGTCGGCAACGCCCGCCGCGAACCACTGTTGACCCTGCACCTGCCCGGCCGGGAACCGGTGAGCGGCGTGCACTTCGCCTTCGTTTCCAACGCCAGCCCGTGGACCTATGCGAATACCCGCCCGATCTGGACCAACCCCGGGACGACGTTCGAGGGCGGCCTCGGCCTGTTCGCCGTCACCAGCATGAACGTGTTTTACAACCTGCTGGTGGTGCGACGAATGTGGTCCAAGAACCCCACGATCACCGGGAAATACCTGATCAACGACGACGACCTGCCCTGGGTTCGGATCACCGCCGCCGAACCGATCGCCTGCCAGGTGGACGGGGACTTTCTCGGCATGCGGACCGACATGACGTTCACAGCGGTTCCCCAGGCAATCCCGGTGGTGGCGCCGCCGTCCGGCTAGCGGTGCCGGCGCCTACCTGCGACGACTCTGGACGACCAGCGGTTTTTCGGTATAATCGCCGGGATAGTAGTACACCGGAAAAGGCGAAGCCAAACCGCCCCCGGAGTGAGATTGCCCACGGTTCCACGAAGTCCTCTTGACATCCATCCGGCCTGTGGAACCATCGTTGTAACAGTGCAACAACATTTGTGTGCGCACAGGTTAATGACCACGGCTAGTGGGTAACCCCCTGTCCTTGGTGCGCACACAGTTAGTCAAAGGAGTAGCGACAAATGGATTGGCGCCACAATGCGGTCTGTCGGGACGAGGATCCGGAACTGTTCTTCCCGGTTGGGAACAGCGGCCCGGCCCTTGCCCAGATCGCTGACGCGAAGCTCGTGTGCAATCGCTGCCCGGTCGTCACCGACTGCCTGACCTGGGCGCTGGACTCCGGCCAGGATGCCGGCGTGTGGGGCGGCATGAGCGAGGACGAGCGTCGCGCTCTAAAGCGCCGCAACGCCCGGACCCGGGCACGCACCGGCGTCTAGTCCTCGGACTTCTCACTACGGCCCCGGCGACCACGCCGGGGCCGTAGTTTTTGCCCTGCTCAGGCCCGATCGTCACGCTCCTCAGCGCGGCTGGCGCCGCTTGATCGTCGCGCGACT
>JBAXUD010000100.1:0-9123 GCA_037129875.1 Mycobacteriaceae bacterium | reverse complement strand
CCCGGCCAGCGGCACCGAGCCCAGGACGACGAAGGACACGAGGTGCTCGATTGGACGGGGCTTTTGAACATGGAGGCAGGCGATGACCGCCGGCACCGGTAGCGAACCGGGATCACGCAATGCGCAAGAGCGCCCCGTGCGCACGCTGGACACGTTGCCGAGAGTCGGAATCCGGGACTTCGCCCGGGACCGCGGCCGCTTCGCCCGTCCCGGGCGGCCACGTTCCCCGCTCTGGGGAATGGGCGACCGTGTCCTGATCGACTTTCCGGTGGGCCCGACGGTGGTACTCACCTCGGACCCCGAGGACGCCAAGGCGGTGTTCTCCAACCGTGACGGTGCGCTCTCGTTCGGCGAGATGCTTCGCCGGTTCACCCCGCACGAGCCGCTGTTCGGCAGCGATGCGTACATCTTCCGTGAGGGGGATGAGCACCTGAAGGAGCGCCGCAAGGTCGCGCCGCCGTTGCACGGCAAGGCGCTCAAGTCCTATGAGCGCGCGATGGTCGACATCGTGCTGCGACGACTGCCGGAGTGGCCGCTCGGCAAGCCGATCAGCTTCAGCCAGCTCGGCGGCCAGCTCGCGCTCGACGTGATGATGACCGTGATCTTCGGGGTGTCCGAACCGGATCGGATGCGGCGCCTGGAGCGCGCGATGTTGGCGTACAACGCGGTCACCGAAAGTCCGTCCTTCCTCGGGGTCGGCGTGCTGACGACGCTGCTGAGCGGCCGCTGGGCGGCGATCCCACGCTTGGCGCGCACCGCCGCTGCGGTCGACGCGATCGTGCTTGAGGAGATCGCCGAGCGGCGCCGCACCGGGTCGCGCACCGACGACTGCCTGACCATGTATCTGGATATCGACGCGGCGGACGACCAACCGCGTGGAGACGAGTTCCTCGCGCGCTCCATGCGCGGGCTGATGCTGGCCGGTTACGCCGCCACCACGGTCACACTCGGTTGGCTGGCCGACCTGCTCGTCGACCACCCAGAATCGCTCGCTGAGCTCGAAGCGAGCCTGAACCGCGGCGAGGACGACTACCTCGACGCGGTCATTTTTGAGACGTTGCGGCTCCGGCCTGCATTGCCGTTCACCGGTCGCCGCGCGCTGCAGGATTTCGACCTCAATGGACTGCTCATCCCGCGCGGCGCGTACATCCTGATCGGGATCATGGCGCTGCACGAGCGCCCGGAACTTTACCCAGACCCGCTGGCCTTTCGGCCTGACCGCTTTGTCGGCGCGCGACCCAAGGCCCACAGCTGGGTGCCCTTCGGCGGCGGTGCGCATTACTGCCTGGGTGCCGAGTTTGCGCTGTTCGAGGCGCGAGTGCTGTTGCGGACCCTGTTCGAGCATCGCCGACTCGGCGCTGTAGCCGGTCACATCGGTGGACGGTCGAGCCGCACGCACCCGTTGCCGGTGCCTGCCGGCGGGGCTCCCGTCGTGCTGACCGCACGCCGCTGAGCCGCCAGCAGGAGTTGCCGTTGCGGCGCTGTCGCGAATATTTGGCCTTGATCACTTTTCCCACGTCACGATTTGCCGACGCATTGCTGCTGGGCTGGGGCTAAAGTGACAGATCCCAGACGGTTGAGAGCGCAGTGACAAGTTGAGAACGCAGTGGCAATGGGGGTTCCTTTGCATTTCAGCATCTGTTGACGAGATGCTCGGACAGTTAGGGCGTGTTGACGGCACATGTCTAAGAGCGCGGCGATTTCAGCCAAGACCCTGCTGGATGTTGCACGGCACCGAGCCAGACTGCATCCGGAAAAACTCGCGTTCGACTACTGCCGCTTTCCCCCCGACGGTGAACAACACAGCCAGCTGACCTATCTCGAACTCGACGTCAAGGCGCGGGCCATCGCCGCGAGCCTGCAACGACAGGGCGCGGCCGGCGAACGAGTAGTGGTCCTGTGCCCCTCGGGCGTGGACTTCGTCGCTGCATTCTTCGGGTGCATATATGCCGGAGCCGCTGCGATCCCGGTACATCCGCCGGTGCGCAACCGGGTAGTCGGGCGGGTCGCGTCCATTCTCCGGGACGTCGATGCGGGCTTCGTACTCGCCACTGCCGCGTCGCAGTCGGAGCTCAAGTCTGCAGTCGACGGCTTGACCGACGGGAATTCCCTGCGCTGGTGTGCGGTGGACGACGTCAGCGACGACACCGCCGCGGAGTGGGTCGCGCCTGAGCTTGACCCAAGCACGATCGCGCTCCTGCAGTACACCTCGGGGTCGACGAACACGCCGAAGGGCGTCGTGGTGACCCACGCGAACCTGCTGCACAACCTGGAGACCATCGCCCAGGCGTGCGGCGACGACTCAGGAGTGTTCTGGCTGCCGCTGCACCACGACATGGGTCTCATCGGTGGTGTCCTCGAAACCCTGTACCTGGGGGGTAGTTCATACTTCATGCCGCCCGAGGCGTTCATCGAACGCCCGATGCGGTGGCTGGAAGCGATGTCCCGACACCGCGCCACCACCACCACCGCGCCGAACTTCGCCTACGAGCTCTGCGTCGAACTCAGCACCCCGGAGGAGCGTGCGGCGCTCGATCTGTCGAACTGGTCGACAGCGATGTGTGGCGCCGAGCCGGTGCGTGCAGCGACCCTGAATCGGTTCGCCGATGCGTTTGCCTGCGCCGGTTTTCGCCCGGAGACATTCCATGCGGTGTACGGGCTTGCCGAGGCGACGCTGCTGGTAACGGGCGGGTCGGATTCCGCTGTGCCAGTGGTGCGTCATGTCGACGGCATCGCGATGCGTGAGCACCGCGTCGTGGACGTTGAGCCCGAGCACCCCGCGGCGACCCCGTTCGTCGGCTGCGGTCGGACACACAACGGCCAGGAGATCGTCATCGCAGATCCGGCGGCGCGGCAGCCGTGCCCAGTCGGCCAGGTCGGAGAAATCTGGCTCACCGGAGGCAGCGTCGCAGCGGGCTACTGGGGCAGGCCCGAAGAGACGGAGCAGACATTTCAGGCGTTCTTGTCAGACGGACGTGGACCGTTCCTGCGGACGGGGGACCTTGGCTTCCAACTCGACGGCGAACTGTTCGTCGCGGGGCGGCTGAAGGACCTCGTCATCATCCGCGGGCGGAACTACTACCCCGAAGACATCGAGACGCACGTTCAGGACAGTCATCCCGGGCTGCTGCGTGGCCGCGGGGCGTGCTTCTCGGTCACACCGGAAACGGGGCCTGACGAACAACTCGTCGTCGTGCAGGAGGTAGACCGCAGCCTGATCGGTGAGGTCGACATCAGCGAGGTCATCGACGCGATCCGCACCTCGGTCACCGAACATCACCAAATCCGGCCCTACGCGGTCGTTCTGGTCGAGCTGTTACAGATCCCGACGACGTCGAGCGGCAAGATCCGGCGCAACAAATGCCGCGAGTCCTTCCTCGACGGCGATCTCCAGGTGTTCGCTCAGTGGCGCGCGCCGGTTCCAGAAGCCCAGCCTGCCAACGCATCTGCCAGTGGCCCGGGTCCCGGCGGGCATCGCGCGGAGGAGATTTCGGCATGGTTCGTCTCGCAGCTGTCGCGCGAGCTCGACCTGGTTCCCACGGAGATCGACACCTCGAAACCGTTCGCCCACTACGGTCTCGACTCGGTTCATGCCATCCGGCTGACCGCCGCCCTGGCAGCCTGGCTGGGCCGCGAGCTCTCTGCGACACTCGCCTACGAGTACCCCACGATCGAGTTGGCTTCGAAACATCTGGCCGGGGACGAAACCGCTGACGCGCCTCGCATCGGCGCCGCCCCCACCGCTGCCGCTGCCCGCACTGCTGGTGCGCAGGAACCGATCGCGATCATCGGCATCGGCTGCCGGTTTCCGGGTGCCGACGGTCCTGCGGCCTTCTGGCGGCTGCTCTCCGAGGGCACCCACGCCGTGACCGAGGTACCGGCGGACCGCTGGGGTGCGCAGGCCTTCGCTGGTCCGGGTGTCGACACCCCGGCCACCCGACGTGCGGGGTTCCTCGACCAGGTCGACCAGTTCGACGCCGAGTTCTTCTCCATCTCGCCGCGCGAATCGGCACGCATGGATCCCCAGCAGCGTCTGCTCCTGGAGGTCGCGTGGGAGGCGATGGAAGACGCCGGGCAGGTGCCGGAAGCACTCGAGGGCAGCCGTACCGGCGTGTTCGTCGGCATCTCCACCAACGAGTACGGGCTGCTCCAGTTCGGCGACCTGGCGCACGCCGACCCCTACACCGGGACGGGAAGCGCGTTGAGCATCGCGGCGAACCGACTGTCGTATGTTCACGACTTCCGCGGACCGAGCATGGCGATCGACACCGCCTGCTCCTCGTCGCTGGTCGCCATCCACCTGGCCTGCCGCAGTCTGAGCGACGGCGACTGCACGCTCGCGCTCGCGGGCGGCGTGAACGTCATCCTGTCGCCGAAACTCTCGGTCAACTTCTTTCAGGCCGGGGTGATGGCAGCCGACGGTCGGTGCAAGACGTTCGACGCGAAGGCGGACGGCTACGTACGGGGGGAAGGCGCCGGCATCGTCGTCCTCAAGCCTCTGAAGCAGGCGCTGGCCGACGGGGATCCGATCTATTCGGTGATTCGCGGCAGCGCGACCAACCAGGACGGTCGCACCAACGGGTTGATGGCGCCCAGTCCGCAGTCCCAGGAAGCCGTCCTGACCGAGGCCTACCAGAGGGCAGAGTTGTCCCCCGGCCTGGTTCAGTACGTCGAAGCGCACGGCACTGGTACCTCGCTGGGTGACGCGATCGAAGCCAAGGCGCTCGGCGCGGTCCTGGCCGAGGGCCGCGCGGGCGACAGCACGTGTTTGATCGGCTCGGTCAAGACCAACATCGGCCACCTGGAAGCCGCGGCAGGGGTAGCCGGACTGATCAAAGTGGCGTTGGCCATGCGCCACCGAATGATCCCGCCGAGCCTGAACTTCACCGAGCCCAACCCGAACATCCCGTTCGACCGTCTGCCGTTGCGTGTCGCGCAGAACCTGACCGCGTGGCCCGAGAACGGTGGCCGGGCACTCGCAGGGGTCAGCTCGTTCGGCTTCGGTGGCGCGAACGCACACGTCGTGCTGGCCGAGGCCCCACAGGCGCGGGCGACCGCACCGGCGGACGACACCGCAGCACTGCGTGTCGAGCTGTTGCCGCTGTCGGCCCGGTCGCCCGAGGCGCTGAACGCATTGGCGGCTCGCTACGAGTTGGCGTTGGACGGTGGGACGCCGCCGGCCGAGCTCTGCTACACCGCCAGCGCGCGCCGCGGCCACCACGACCATCGGTTGGCCGTGATCGGCGACTCGGCCGCGGCATTGTCGGAGTCGCTCTCCGCCTACCGACGGGGCGTCTCCCATCCCGGGCTGTCGGCCGGACATCGTTGCCCGGGTCGGCGGCACGGTCCGGTCTTCGTCTTCTCCGGTCAGGGCTCTCAGTGGTGCGGCATGGGCCAACAGCTGTATGCGCAGGAGCCCGTGTTCCGGGAGGCGCTGGCCATGTGCGACGAGGCGATGCGCCCCCACCTCGACGGCTCCGTCGTCGCTGAGCTACTCGCCGAGGACAACGACTCTTGGCTCAGCGACGTTGGCGTCGTGCAGCCCGCGATCTTTGCGATCCAGGTCGCGCAGGCCGCGCTGTGGCGGTCGTGGGGGGTCGAGCCCGAAGCGGTTGTCGGCCACAGCCTGGGTGAGGTGTCGGCGGCCTACGTCGCGGGCGCGCTCACCCTGGGCGACGCGGCTCAGGTGATCTGCGGGCGGGCCCGCATGCTGCGGCGGCCGAGTTCCCGCGGAGCCATGGTGGTTGCCGAGCTCACACCCGCCGAGGCGCGGGACCTCATCTCCGGTCACGAGCACGAGGTCGCCATCGCTGCGGCCAACAGCCATCGATCGATGGTGCTGTCGGGCGATCCCGAGGTGTTGACCGACCTCGTCCGGGTGCTGGAGCAGCGCTCGCGCTTCTGTCGCTGGATCAAGGTCGATGTCGCCTCCCACAGCCCGCAGATGGATGCGGTGCGCTCGGATCTGAAAGCTGCGCTCGCCGGTCTGGCGCCGACGGCGCCGACGATACCCATGTACTCCACGGTGACCGGCGACGTGGTTACCGGCCCACTCGACGCCGCGTACTGGGTGGAGAACCTCTGCTCGCCGGTGAACTTCTCGGCGGTGACCCGGCAGCTGCTCGAAACGGGTCATGACGTGTTCCTCGAGGTCAGCCCACACCCGATCCTGCTGACCGCGGTGCGCGAAGACGCGGAAGGCATGGGCCGTGAATGCACCTTGCTGCCTTCGATGCGAAGTGACGACGGCGGACGCGCTACCCCCCTCGCGTCGCTCGGTTCTCTATACGCCCACGGCCAACCCGTGGCCTGGGAGCAGTTGTATCCGTGGGGTGGCCGGTGCGTGGCGGCGCCCACCTATCCGTGGCAGCGCCGCCATTTCTGGACCGAAGCCACCGAAGCCGGCTCCGCGAGCGGTACCCCGGCGCCGGCCGACCTCGGTCGGCTGCCGTGGCGTTTGCCACTGCACTCAGCCGCTGATCCGCGGACGGCGTTCTGCGAAATCGGGCTCAGCACCGAACTGATGCCGGTGCTGAGCGGCCACCGGGTGCACGGCGTAGTCGTCGTGCCTGCGGCGATTCTGCTCGAGCTGGTTCTGTCCGCCGCCGCCGCGGCCTTCGGGCCCGCGAAGCGAGTACTACGCGATGTCGACTTCCGTCAATCGCTGCTGCTCGCCGATGCGCAGCAACGCACCGTGCAAGTCGTCCTGCACCAAAGCGATTGGGGCGCAACCCGATTCGAGTGCTACAGCCTCGACAGCCTCGACAGCCTCGATTCCGACAGTGCCGCGTCGCCCGGATCGCCCCGGTGGTCGCTGTTGGCCGGCGGCGCCGTCGCCGCCGACGAGGCAGACCGATGCGACGGCGAACGGCGCCCGCCCGAGACCATCGCGGCCTCCTGCCCCGACGTCATCACCGGGTCGTCGTTCTACCATCGCCTGGCCGAGCACGGCCTGCAGTACGGGCCGGGCTTTGCGGCCGTGGAACAGATCTGGCGTCGCGATGGCGAGGCGGTTGCTCGCCTGATCCCGCCGGACGCGGACCACCATGACTTTGCGGACGGCCGGATTCTGGACGCCTCCTTCCAAGTGCTGGCCGCGACGCTGGCCACCGCCGAGCAGACGCGCGACACCTACCTGCCGGTGGGCGTGGGCGAGCTGCGCACGTACGAGACGTCCGCCGGTGGCGCATGGTGCCACGCGCAGCTGCGCCCGGCCTCCGACCCCGAGCCGGACACCATCGAGGGCGACGTGTTCCTGCTCACCGACGACGGGCAGGTGGCGATGTCGGCCCGCGGGCTGCGTCTACGAAAAGTCCCAGTGGACCACCCGGCGACGACGGATGAGTTGCGGGACAACATCTTTGAGCTGCAGTGGCAGATTGCGGCACCAGCCTCGCAGCAAGACCCCGCCGCGCTGGGGTCTTCGCCACTAGGCAGCTGGCTGGTCTTCGGCGACGGGAGTGCGACATCGCACATGCTGCGAGATCACCTCGAGCGGCTTTCTCAGAGCTGTGTGATCGTCGAGCCGGGCGCCGAATTCGAGCGACTGGGACCGGATGCCTACCGCCTCGATCCCGCGCAGCCGCAACACTTCCGCCGGCTGGTCGACGAGGCGTTCGGGCTTGACCGGCGACCGTGCCGTGGGGTCGTGCACCTGTGGAGTCTGCTGGCGGCTGCGCCCTTGGAACCGAGCGAGACGTCAACCGAGTGGCTGGAGTCCGCACAAGTCACGGGCACCGCAAGCGTGCTGCATCTGACGCAGGCACTGACGCTGGCCGGCTGGTCGGATCCACCGCGCCTGTGGTTGGTGACCAACGGCGCGCAGGTGGTCGACGCCGATGACGTGTCGGTGACCATCGCTGCCGCCCCGCTGTGGGGGATGGGCCGAAGCATCGCCCTCGAGCACCCCGAGCTGCGCTGTGCACGGGTCGACCTGCCGGCACATCCGGGACCCGACGAGGTCTCGTCGCTGGCGCGGGAGTTGTGGGCGGACGGCAACGAAGCCGACGTCGCCCTGCGGGGCACTTCGCGCTATGTCGCGC
The DNA here is from genome assembly GCA_037129875.1 of Mycobacteriaceae bacterium. Taxonomy (GTDB): domain Bacteria; phylum Actinomycetota; class Actinomycetes; order Mycobacteriales; family Mycobacteriaceae; genus Mycobacterium. The sequence continues at coordinate 1,081 of JBAXUD010000100.1, read as the reverse complement.
GGCTGGAGGTGCGGAAGAACGCCGGAGCCGCGGCTCGGCGGCCCGCGCCAGGCACCGAGGTTGCGTTCCGGATGGAGTATCCGCAGGCCGGCGTGATCGACGACGTTCGAGCCGTTGCCGCCGCCCGACCGGCACCAGGATCCGACGAGGTCGAGATCCGCGTACACGCCGCCGGACTGAACTTCATCGACGCGATGCGTGCGCTCGGGGTGTATCCCGGCCAGGTCGACGGGCCGGTGCGGGTGGGGATCGAATGCGCGGGCATCATCACGGCGGTCGGTGACGATGTGGAGGGACTCCAGGTGGGCGACGCCGTCCTCGCCCTGGCCATGGACGGGGTCGGCTCGTTCGTCACGAGCCCTGCCTGCCTGGTGGCCGCCAAGCCTGCGCAGCTGACTTTCGCGGCCGCGGCCGCCCTGCCGATCGCCTACCTGACGGCCTACTACAGCCTGCACGAACAGGCGCGTCTGCGCCGTGGGGAGCACGTCCTCATCCACTCCGGCGCCGGCGGCGTCGGCCTGGCCGCGGTGCAGGTCGCTCGCTGGCTCGGTGCGACCGTGTACGCGACGGCCGGTACCGCGGAGAAACGTGAACATCTGCACGCGCTCGGCGTCGAGCACGTCTTCGATTCCCGATCCCTCGCGTTCGCCGACGAGGTGTTGGCCGCCACCGGGGGCAAGGGCGTTGATGTCGTGCTCAACTCGTTGACGGGCGAGGCGATCGCCAAGGGCCTGACGGTGCTGCGGCCGTCCGGCCGCTTCGTGGAGATCGGCAAGCGCGACATCTACGGGCACGGTTCGCTGCGACTGTGGCAGCTGCGACACAACTTGTCGTACATGGTCGTCGATCTGGCACAACTGGTCGTCGATCGCCCCGACTATGTCGGCGACCTGTTACGCAGGGTCGCGACGGGCGTTGCGCAGGGCGCGTGGGCCCCGCCACCGGTACGCACGTTCCCAGTTGCCGACACCGCCGCTGCCGTCCGTTGTCTGGCCCAGGGCAAACAGATCGGCAAAGTCGTCATCTCTTTGGGAGTCGGAGGGTCGCTGGAGGCCGGTGCAGTGCCGGCGCTGCACACAGG
>JBAXUD010000010.1:0-19626 GCA_037129875.1 Mycobacteriaceae bacterium | reverse complement strand
CGTGGCCGTGCCGTCGGCGCGCACCCGAACTGCCGCGCCGGCGATATCGCCGGCGACGGTGGCCGCAGCCTCGTCGGCATCGGACACCACAGCCAGCACCCGGGCATCGTCGGGGGTGCGCACGGTCATGAATGCCTTCTCCGGGTTGCCTTCCCGGTCATACGGCGTGGTCCACGATTCCACGGTGCCGACTCCTTCCCACTCGACCAGCGCGGTGCGGGTGGGCTCCCGGTCGACGGCGTCCTGGACGTCCTCCCAGCGGAACGCACTCGCGGGCGGGGTGGCGCTGTAGACGCCGAAGCTGTGCTTGGTCAGGTATCCGCCGTTGGCGGTGATGAGGCCACGCGATCCGGGGTTCTCGCGCAACATCCCGGCCATCGTCGCAATCGAGTGCATGACGTAGTTGTTCCAGGGTCCGCCGGCGAAGGTCAGCCCGCCGGTGACAGTCAGCGGGCGGGCCGGATCGCCCACCGCCACGCCGAGTTCGCGGGCGGCCACCTGCACGGCCGACGGGAAGCACGAGTAGACGTCGACGTAGTCGATGTCGTCGAGGGCCAGACCAGCCAGTTCCAGCACCCGCGCACCGCCGATCCGGATGGCCGGGCTGCGGTGCAGCTCGTCACGTTCGGCGATGCTGTAGGTGTCGTGGGAATCGGTTCCGGCGTAGGGGAACACCCACCGATCGCGCGGGATCTGGAGGTACTCCGCCTTCTCGGCCGAGCACAGCACCACCGCCGCGGACTGATCCACCATGTTGTTGGAGTTCATCAGCTTCGGGTACGGCCAGCTGATCATCCGGTTGTCCGGCCCGGGCGCCGTGATCTGCTCGGCGGTCAGCGCCTCGCGCACCCAGGCGTTCGGGTTGGCGGCCGCCACCGCGCTGAACTGTGCCCACAGTTCGCCGATCCGGCGGCGATGGTCCTCGATCGATTCGCCGCCGGCGATGCGCAGCGCCTCTTCGAACATCGGGTAGACGAACGACGGGCGGTCCAGTCCGATGCGGTCCTCCGCCGGACCCGACATGGGGACGTCGTTGCCCGCGCCGGGAGGCACCGGCACGGACTCGTCCTGACGGGTCCAGTCGGGCCGGATTCCCCTGGCGCGCAACCGCATCCGCGTGCGCCAGGTCTCACCGCCGGCGAGCAGCACCACATCGGCGCGGCCCTGCTGGATATCGAGGCAGGTCTGGTTGACCAGCGACTGCGGTGTGTTGCCGCCGATCCCGGTGTACTGCGTCGCCGCGTCGGGCACTCCGATCCGCTGACCGAGCAGCAGACCCGGGTCGCGGTATCGCCACGACAGCAGGTTGACCACACGGATGGAATCAAGCGCCGCGAGTACCCGGGGGTCGGCCGCCTCCCGGACGGCGCGGGCCATCAGATCAACCGGCTCGGTATCGGGTTCCTCGGTGCGCTGATTGACCTGCCCGGCCCCGATCAGCACCGGTGTCCGCGGGTCCAGGCTCATCGGCATGTCCTCCCTCTACTTGACGCCTGTCAAAACCTAGCAGCGCCCGGCCGAACAAGCTTCTGATCGGCCGTGGGCCGTGGCATCATGAGGCCGAATCCAGCCGACACAAGGGAGAAGACGCGTGGCCAAGGAGTTCAAGGGAGTCATCAAGCTCGACATCAGGGACTCTGTGCCCGACTGGAGTCCCTACGAACTCGCCAAGGCACCCGCCGGCGCCCCCAACATCCTGGTGGTGCTCTACGACGACACCGGCCTGGCGGCCTGGTCACCCTACGGCGGGCGGATCAACATGCCGACGCTGGACCGGCTGGCCGCCGACGGCCTGACCTACACCCAGTGGCACACCACCGCGCTGTGCTCTCCCACCCGGTCGACCTTCCTGACCGGACGAAACCACCACGTCAACCGGTGCGCCTCGATCACAGAGGGATCAATGGGCTTCCCAGGCGCCGCCGGACGGCTGCCTGCCGAGTGCGCGACCATCGGCCAGGTGCTGCAGGACAACGGCTACGCCACGATGTGGCTGGGAAAGAACCACAACGTCCCGGTGGAGGATCTGTCGCCCGCGGGCAACCGCTCGGAGTGGCCGCTGTCCAAGGGCTTCGACCGGTTCTACGGATTCCTGGGCGGGGAGACCAACCAGTGGTACCCCGATCTGATCGAGGACAACCACGCCATCGAACCGCCCTCCACCCCCGAAGAGGGCTACCACCTCTCCAAAGACCTTGCCGATCAAGCGATCAAGATGTTGCAGGATCTTCGTTCGTCGGGCCCGTCGAAGCCCTGGTTCATGTGGTTCTGCCCCGGTGCGAACCACGCTCCGCACCACGCCCCCCAGGAGTACATCGACAAGTACAAGGGCGTGTTCGACGACGGCTACGAGGCCTACCGGGAGTGGGTGCTCGCGCGCATGGTCGAGCGCGGGGTAGTGCCGGAGGGAACCGAACTGACCCCCCTGAACCCGATGCCGGAGGACGTCGCCAACGAGGCTGATTACGTGCGTCCGTGGGCGGAACTCAACGACGACGAGAAGAGGCTGTTCTGCCGGATGGCTGAAGTGTTCGCCGGATTCTCGGAGTACACCGATGTCCAGGTCGGCCGGATCATCGACTTTCTGGAACGCACCGAACAGCTGGACAACACGCTGGTGCTCTACTGCGCCGACAACGGCGCCTCCGGCGAGGGCACACCGAACGGGTCGGTCAACGAGAACAAGTTCTTCAACGGCTTCCCGGACAGCCTCGAGGAGAACATGTCGTACTTCAATGAGCTGGGCAGCCCGGAGACCTACAACCACTATCCGACCGGCTGGGCCGTCGCGTTCTCCACACCGTTCCAGATGTTCAAGCGGTATTCGCAGTTCGCCGGCGGCACCTGCGACCCACTGGTGATCCACTGGCCCAAGGGAATCAAGGCCAAGGGCGAGGTGCGTCACCAATACCATCACTCCACCGACATCGTGCCGACGATTCTGGACGTCGTCGGTCTGGAGATGCCCACGGTGTATCGCGGCGTGGAGCAGTACCCGCTCAACGGGGTCTCAATGCGCTACAGCTTCGACAAGGCCGACGCACCGACCACCAAGAAGCGCCAGTACTTCTCGATGCTGGGTACCCGCGGCATCTGGCAGGACGGATGGAAAGCTGCCGCCCTGCACGCGCCGATCAGCGGCAAGGGCCATTTCGATCAGGACCGCTGGGAGCTCTACCACGTCGACTCCGACCGCGCCGAGGCACGCAACGTGGCCGACCAGCATCCGGAGAAGTTGCAGGAACTCATCGACGCGTGGTTCGAAGAAGCCGAAACGAACTTCGTTCTGCCCCTTGATGATCGGCCCGCCATCGAGCAGATCAGCGATGACCGCCCCTCGGGCGAGCCACCGCGGTCACGCTACATCTACTACCCCGACACCTCACCGGTGCCGGAGTCGACGGCGGTCAATATCCGCGGCCGCTCCTACAAGATCCTGGCGGATGTCGAGCTGACTTCGGAGTCCGAAGGTGTGATCTTCGCCCACGGCTCGAGGTTCGGCGGACACACTCTCTTCGTTAAGGACGGCAAGCTGCACTACGTGTACAACTTCCTCGGTATCAAGCCGGAGCAGACGTTCGTCTCGGAGAAGTTGGAGCCGGGCAAACGCACCCTTGGCATGGAGTTCGTCCGGGAGGGAGCCGGCGCGCACGGCGAGTCGACCGGGACAGCCAAGCTCTACGTCGACGGGACGGTGGTCGCTGAAGGCCCCATGCGCGCTCAGATCGGGCCTTTCACACTGTGCGGTGACGGCTTGTGCGTCGGGTACGACAGCGCCGACCCGGTGAGCCGTTCCTACCCGCCGGGCTTCCCGTTCACGGGCGGCAAGATCCTCGGCGTCGGCGTCGACATTGGCGAGGACCAGTACCTCGATCTGGAACGGGAGGCCGCCGCGGCGTTCGCGCGGGACTAGCACCAACCGGGCCTCAGGCCGGGCCGACCCGGTAGATCGACTTCAGTTCGAAGAACTCCTCGAGGCCCTCCGGTCCGAGTTCCCGGCCGATGCCGCTGGCCTTCACGCCACCGAACGGCGCGTTCATGTCGAGCTGGTAATCGTTGATTCCGACGGTGCCGGTACGGATCTCGCGCGCCACTTCGGTGGCGCGGTCGGTGTCGGTGGACCACACCGTGCCGGCCAGACCGAACTCGCTGTCGTTGGCCAGCTCGATCGCCTGCTCGTCGCTGTCGTAGGCGATGACCGCCAGCACCGGACCGAAAATCTCCTCCTGGGCGATGCGGGCGGAGTTGTCGACGTCGGCGAAGACCGTCGGCTCGACGAACCAGCCCCGCGGCTGATCACGCGGAACATCGCCACCGACAACGAGCTTCGCCCCGCTGCTCTTGCCATCGGCGATGTAGCCCATGACCCGTTCGCGCTGGCGCGCGCTCACCACCGGACCGATGTCGGTCGCCATGTCCAGCGGGTCGCCGACGGTAAGTCCGCTGACCAGAGCCGCCAGGGCGTCGACCACCTCGCCGTAGCGTGACCGCGGGGCCAGGATCCGCGAACCGAGGAAGCAGGTCTGCCCGTTGTTGATCAGCGACACCGACTTCAAGCCCTTGATGGTGGCGTCCAGGTCCGCGTCGTCGAGGATGATCGCCGCGGACTTGCCGCCCAGTTCCAGGGTTACCGGACGCAGCAACCGACCGCACACCTCGCCGATGATCCGGCCGACCGCGGTGGAACCGGTGAAGCTCACCTTGTCCACGCCCGGGTGCGACACCAGATGCGCACCGGCTTGGGTGCCGCCCGGCACGACGTTGAGCACACCCGGCGGAATCCCGGCTTCGGCAGCGGCTTCGGCGAAAACCAACGCGTCCAGAGCGGTTTCCGGCGAGGCCTTGAGGACGACGGTGCATCCGGCGGCCAGGGCCGGTGCGAGCTTGAAGGCGGCCAGGGCCTGCGGGTAGTTCCACGGCACGATGGCGGCGACCACTCCCACCGGCTCACGGCGCACGATGGTGTGCCCGGTCATGCTGGGCCGGATCTCCTCGATCGGTGTCTCGGTGATGAGCTTGGCGTAGTAGCCCAACAGCGCCGCAGGGAATAGCCCGTTGGCGCTGCGGGATAACCGCATGGGCATACCGTTCTCCCGGGTCACCAGCTCGTTGGTGCTCGCGGCGCGCTGATGCAGTGCGGCGGCGAAGGCGGTCAGGAGCTTGGCACGGTGGTCCGGGGACGACGACCGCCACTGGGGAAGCGCTGCCCGCGCGGCGGCCACCGCCGCGTCGATATCGGCGTCGGTGGCACTCGCACCGGGGCCGAGCAGTTCACCGGTCGCGGCCTCCAGGACCGGCTCGGCCTTCTCGGCGACGTGGAACTGCCCGTCGATGTACAGCTGCGGATGGTTGGTAGTCGTCCTGGGGGGTGTCATAGTGCAACTCCTTGTCGATCCTCGGCAGCGAACAAGACGCCGGAGGCGATCAGTTGCTCGGTTTCCTGCTCTGTCATCCCGAGCACGTCGCGACAGACGCGCCGGGTGTCGGCTCCGGGGAGCGGTGCCGGCCGCTGCGGTGAGGCCGGGATGTTGCGGAACGGCGCGGGGCCCGTCTCCGCGGGCAACGGCACATCGAAGAGCGGGTGCACCATGTCTCCCAACACCTTTCGCCAGCGTAACTGCGGGTGGTCATAGACGTCGTCGGGCCGGTACATCGGCCCGGCCGCCACCCCCGCGCCTTGCAGCCGGTCGGCGACCTCCGCCGGAGTGTGCCGGGCGGCCCAATCGGCAAGCGGCACATCACCGGTCACCTCCGCCACGGCACGCCGGTCGGCATCGGAGGTGATCGACACCACGCACCACTCGTCGTCCCCCGCGCACGGCAGCACGAGGTGCTCGACGTGGGCGTGCGCGACTTCGTCGTCACCGGAGCCGGCAGCCTTCGCCGCGAGCATGACGAACCCGGTGTCCAACTGGTTGATGCCGGCTTCAGCCTGCGAGACGTGGATGCGCGCGCCGATTCCACATCGTTTGCGGCGGATCAGGGCGGCCAGCGCACCGATTGCGGCTATCCGCCCCACCACATGGTCCGGGAAGATCGTGGTCGCGTCGTAGAACGGATGGCGCGCAGCGGAATTGGCTTGCTCGGAGGCCCACAGGCTGGTGACTCCCGTCGCGGCCCGCACCAGCGGCCCGTAGCCCATCCGGGTGCTCCACGGCCCCTCATCTCCGTAGGCGCTGCTCTCGGCCAGCACGATTCCGGGGTGCAGCGTGCGCAGTCGTTGGTAGTCGAAGCCCAGGGCGGCAAGGGTTCCCGGCTTGAAATTGGCGAAGACGGCGTCGGCCGAGGCGACCAGTGCGGCGAACACCTCGGCGCCGGCCGCGCTGCGCAGGTCGAGTCCGAAGCCCAGGTGGTTACGGTGGGCGCGGGCGAACGAGTCGCCGATCGCCTGGTTCTCCCGCTTCTGCCGCAGGCCGTCGGGGTAGGCCGCGCTCTCGACCTTGATCACCTCCGCGCCGAGATCGCCGAACAATCTGCTCAGCTCTCCCCCGGCAACGATGATCCCGAGATCGACGACCCGAATGCCCTCCAGCGGGAGGGCACCAGCCGGGCCGAGCGGTGCGGGCTCGAAGCGTGCTGTGCGCCAGAACGTCTCGCCGGACCCCGTCTCGCCGGACCCCAGTGCCGGCGCCGCACTGCGGAAGCCCGCCCGTCCGCCGTCGACCGACCAGTACCCGACGGGTACGCGGGCGGTCACGTCCGGCGCAAGTTCGACGTCGGCGAGTGCCCCGACGGCACCGAGATGATCGGAGTGCAGTGCCTCCGACGGGGTCAGCACGGCGGCGATCGGGACGCCGTGGCGCTGCCCTTCGGCGACCAGTTCGTCGCGGGTCCGCTCGGCGAACATCGCGCCGATCAGCGCGCCGAGTTCACCGAAGGCCTGTGCTCGGGCCGCCAGCACGTCGAAGCGGGGGTCCTGGAACTGCTCGGGTTCGCCGAGCCAGGCCCGCAATCCGTGCCACTGCCGGGCGGACATCACGCAGATCCGGACGAACCCGTCGCGGCAGGTGAAGATCGGGTACAGATCCTGGTTGCGCGGCCGGCCGCGCCAGCGTTCGCCGGACTTTCGCGCCGTGGCGGCCTGGCCCTGGGTGCCGAACGGCGGATCGAGTGCCATCACCACGGCGTCGAACCGGGAAAAATCGATGTAATCACCTGCGCTGCAACGCAGTCGGTTGAAGTACGCCGCCAGCAGAACCCAGGCCGCCTGAACCGCGGCCGTCGCCGACGCTATCCCGTCGGGCGGCAGGACGGGGGTCCCGACGGGCGGTCCGGAGCGGGACAGCGCCGCGCACATCGCGTACAGAACGGGGTCGGTGGCACGCCAGGAGGCAAACGGGCCCGTGCTGCCGAAGTCCGTGACGTCCATTGTGACCAGCTGGCCGAACCGGTCCGCCAGTTCCTCACACGATGTGCCGTACGCCGCCGCGCGCCCGGGCAGGCCACTGTCGACGACGATGTCGGCCGCCCCGGCAAGTTCCAGCAGCGTCTGGCGGCCGGCGTCGGCGGCGGGGTCCAGAACGACGGCCCGCTTGTTGGCGTTGTGCAGGGCGAACGGAATGCTCACCCCGTTGATGGCCGGCAGCTGGGCTCGTGCGGAGTTGCCGCCTGGCGCCTCGACTTTGAGCACGTCGGCGCCCAGGTCGGCCAACAGGCGGGTGACGGCGTCGGCGTCGCCGTCGCAGAGATCGAGGACCCGTAGTCCAGCCAGCAATGGCTCGTTCTCACTCAACGCCGCGCCTTCCGTCGTTCGGCGCCGAGCTTATCCATCGGCGCGTTTATTCCCGATTGTCGGGTGTATTACACGCCGCCGTCAGATGCCATCACCGCAGGTAGAGTTGGTATCAAATGTCCGACTCCGGCGCGGCGATCGCGCATCCCCATCCTGCCGTGGCGCAACTGGCTGCACTGCACCATTTGCGGGTCTACGTCGATATCGGCGTTGTGGTGGTGGTGCTTGCGATCACCAACGTGGTCGCCCACTTCACTTCTGCATGGGCTGGGGTGGTGATGGTGCCTGCGGCCGCTATCGGACTGCTGGTGCTGGTGCGGGCGCGCGGATTGGGCTGGGCTGAACTCGGGCTGGGACGGGAGCACTGGAGGTCTGGGGCGCGCTATGCGCTGGCGGCCGTCGCTCTTGTTCTGGCAGTGATAGCCGTCGGAGCGCTGCTGCCGTGGACGCGGCCGATGTTCCTCAACGACCGCTACGCCACGCTGTCCGGCGCGGTGGTGGCCTCCATGGTCATCATCCCGTTGCAGACGGTCATCCCCGAGGAGCTGGCCTTCCGGGGCGTCCTGCACGGCGCACTCGACCGTGCCTGGGGCTTTCGCGGTGTCGCAGCGGCCGGGTCGATGCTGTTCGGTTTCTGGCACATCGCCAGCTCGCTGGGACTCACCGCCGGCAACGTCGGGTTCACCCGGGTGCTTGGCGGAGGCTTTGTGGGCATGATGGCCGGGATCGTGGGCGCGGTGCTGGCCACCGCCGCCGCCGGCTTTGTGTTCACCTGGCTGCGCCGCCGCAGTGGCAGCCTGATCGCGCCCATCGCATTGCACTGGTCGCTCAACGGTATGGGCGCTCTGGCTGCCGCTCTGGTCTGGCACCTGTCCGGCTAAACCAACAGCACGGCCGCCCCGGCGATCCTGCCGTCGGCCAGGTCGGTCAGTGCCCGGTCGGCCTCGGCCAGTGGGTATTCCGGCGTTGTGACCTCGATGCGGTGCCGGCCGGCGAAATCGAGGAACTCTCGCGCATCGGCGCGGGTGTTCGAGGTGACCGACCGGATCTGCCGCTCCTGGAACAGGTGGCGCTGGTAGTTCAGCGGCGGGATGTCGCTGAGGTGGATGCCGGCGATGGCCAGCGTCCCGCCACGGTCGAGAGCCTCCAGCGCGGGCGGCACCAGATCACCGACCGGGGCGAACAGGATCGCGGCGTCAAGCTTCACCGGGGGCGGGTCGGCGGCGCCCTGCGCGGAGGCGGCCCCAAGAGCCAACGCCAGTCCGCGGGCGTCCGCACCGCGGGTCATCACGTGCACCTCCGCACCTTGGGCCAGGGCCACCTGCGCGGTGATGTGCGCGCTGCCGCCGAACCCGTAGAGCCCCAGGCGTCCCCCGGGCGGAAGCTGCGCCCGCAGCAGTGACCGGTACCCGATGATCCCCGCGCACAGCAGCGGCGCCAGTTCGCTGTCGGTATATCCCGGCGGCAGCCGGTGGGCGAAATCGGCCGGTACGGTTGCGAATTCGGCGTATCCGCCGTCGGCGTCCCATCCGGTGTAGCGCGAATCCGCACACAGGTTCTCGTCGCCGCGCAGACAGTAGGCGCACCGGCCGCAGGTATGACGCAGCCACCCGATTCCCACCCGGTCGCCCACCGCGAATCCCCCGGCGCCGGGGCCGAGTGCGACGACCTCGCCGACGACCTCGTGTCCCGGTGTCACCGCCGCGCGATGTACCGCGAGGTCGCCTTCGGCGACATGCAGATCGGTGCGGCACACCCCGCATGCGCGAACGGCCACCAGAAGCTCTCCGGTGGATGGTCGCGGCACGGCCGCGTTGTTGTCCAACTCAATCGGGCGCTCGCGCATGGGCCCGGGCCTGCGCACCCGCCACGCGCGCATGGTGGTGATCATCTGAATGCTTCCCGCTGGCATGCGAAGGGCGACCGCCGCCCGAATGGGGCCGACGGTCGCCGCCGCAGCCGGCTTCGACTAGACCCTGGTACCCGGCTTTGCAAACTTGCGATAAACCAGCAGGAGAATCACTGCGCCAACCAATGCGCCCAGAAAAGAGTGCTTGATCGGCGGGGTGATATCAAAATGATCATTTTGATATCACCCCGCCGATCAAGCACTCTTTTCTGGGCGCATTGGTTGGCGCAGTGATTCTCCTGCTGGTTTATCGCAAGTTTGCAAAGCCGGGTACCAGGGTCTAGTCGAAGCCGGCTGCGGCGGCGACCGTCGGCCCCATTCGGGCGGCGGTCGCCCTTCGCATGCCAGCGGGAAGCATTCAGATGATCACCACCATGCGCGCGTGGCGGGTGCGCAGGCCCGGGCCCATGCGCGAGCGCCCGATTGAGTTGGACAACAACGCGGCCGTGCCGCGACCATCCACCGGAGAGCTTCTGGTGGCCGTTCGCGCATGCGGGGTGTGCCGCACCGATCTGCATGTCGCCGAAGGCGACCTCGCGGTACATCGCGCGGCGGTGACACCGGGACACGAGGTCGTCGGCGAGGTCGTCGCACTCGGCCCCGGCGCCGGGGGATTCGCGGTGGGCGACCGGGTGGGAATCGGGTGGCTGCGTCATACCTGCGGCCGGTGCGCCTACTGTCTGCGCGGCGACGAGAACCTGTGTGCGGATTCGCGCTACACCGGATGGGACGCCGACGGCGGATACGCCGAATTCGCAACCGTACCGGCCGATTTCGCCCACCGGCTGCCGCCGGGATATACCGACAGCGAACTGGCGCCGCTGCTGTGCGCGGGGATCATCGGGTACCGGTCACTGCTGCGGGCGCAGCTTCCGCCCGGGGGACGCCTGGGGCTCTACGGGTTCGGCGGCAGCGCGCACATCACCGCGCAGGTGGCCCTGGCCCAAGGTGCGGAGGTGCACGTGATGACCCGCGGTGCGGACGCCCGCGGACTGGCGTTGGCTCTTGGGGCCGCCTCCGCGCAGGGCGCCGCCGACCCGCCCCCGGTGAAGCTTGACGCCGCGATCCTGTTCGCCCCGGTCGGTGATCTGGTGCCGCCCGCGCTGGAGGCTCTCGACCGTGGCGGGACGCTGGCCATCGCCGGCATCCACCTCAGCGACATCCCGCCGCTGAACTACCAGCGCCACCTGTTCCAGGAGCGGCAGATCCGGTCGGTCACCTCGAACACCCGCGCCGATGCGCGAGAGTTCCTCGATTTCGCCGGCCGGCACCGCATCGAGGTCACAACGCCGGAATACCCACTGGCCGAGGCCGACCGGGCACTGACCGACCTGGCCGACGGCAGGATCGCCGGGGCGGCCGTGCTGTTGGTTTAGCCGGACAGGTGCCAGACCAGAGCGGCAGCCAGAGCGCCCATACCGTTGAGCGACCAGTGCAATGCGATGGGCGCGATCAGGCTGCCACTGCGGCGGCGCAGCCAGGTGAACACAAAGCCGGCGGCGGCGGTGGCCAGCACCGCGCCCACGATCCCGGCCATCATGCCCACAAAGCCTCCGCCAAGCACCCGGGTGAACCCGACGTTGCCGGCGGTGAGTCCCAGCGAGCTGGCGATGTGCCAGAAACCGAACAGCATCGACCCGGCCGCTGCGACACCGCGAAAGCCCCAGGCACGGTCGAGTGCGCCGTGCAGGACGCCCCGGAAGGCCAGCTCCTCGGGGATGACCGTCTGCAACGGGATGATGACCATGGAGGCCACCACCGCGCCGGACAGCGTGGCGTAGCGGTCGTTGAGGAACATCGGCCGCGTCCACGGCAGCAGCGCTCCGACGGCTATCACTGCCAGAACAAGAGCGACGGCCGCCAGCGCATAGCGCGCCCCAGACCTCCAGTGCTCCCGTCCCAGCCCGAGTTCAGCCCAGCCCAATCCGCGCGCCCGCACCAGCACCAGCAGTCCGATAGCGGCCGCAGGCACCATCACCACCCCAGCCCATGCAGAAGTGAAGTGGGCGACCACGTTGGTGATCGCAAGCACCACCACCACAACGCCGATATCGACGTAGACCCGCAAATGGTGCAGTGCAGCCAGTTGCGCCACGGCAGGATGGGGATGCGCGATCGCCGCGCCGGAGTCGGACATTTGATACCAACTCTACCTGCGGTGATGGCATCTGACGGCGGCGTGTAATACACCCGACAATCGGGAATAAACGCGCCGATGGATAAGCTCGGCGCCGAACGACGGAAGGCGCGGCGTTGAGTGAGAACGAGCCATTGCTGGCTGGACTACGGGTCCTCGATCTCTGCGACGGCGACGCCGACGCCGTCACCCGCCTGTTGGCCGACCTGGGCGCCGACGTGCTCAAAGTCGAGGCGCCAGGCGGCAACTCCGCACGAGCCCAGCTGCCGGCCATCAACGGGGTGAGCATTCCGTTCGCCCTGCACAACGCCAACAAGCGGGCCGTCGTTCTGGACCCCGCCGCCGACGCCGGCCGCCAGACGCTGCTGGAACTTGCCGGGGCGGCCGACATCGTCGTCGACAGTGGCCTGCCCGGGCGCGCGGCGGCGTACGGCACATCGTGTGAGGAACTGGCGGACCGGTTCGGCCAGCTGGTCACAATGGACGTCACGGACTTCGGCAGCACGGGCCCGTTTGCCTCCTGGCGTGCCACCGACCCCGTTCTGTACGCGATGTGCGCGGCGCTGTCCCGCTCCGGACCGCCCGTCGGGACCCCCGTCCTGCCGCCCGACGGGATAGCGTCGGCGACGGCCGCGGTTCAGGCGGCCTGGGTTCTGCTGGCGGCGTACTTCAACCGACTGCGTTGCAGCGCAGGTGATTACATCGATTTTTCCCGGTTCGACGCCGTGGTGATGGCACTCGATCCGCCGTTCGGCACCCAGGGCCAGGCCGCCACGGCGCGAAAGTCCGGCGAACGCTGGCGCGGCCGGCCGCGCAACCAGGATCTGTACCCGATCTTCACCTGCCGCGACGGGTTCGTCCGGATCTGCGTGATGTCCGCCCGGCAGTGGCACGGATTGCGGGCCTGGCTCGGCGAACCCGAGCAGTTCCAGGACCCCCGCTTCGACGTGCTGGCGGCCCGAGCACAGGCCTTCGGTGAACTCGGCGCGCTGATCGGCGCGATGTTCGCCGAGCGGACCCGCGACGAACTGGTCGCCGAAGGGCAGCGCCACGGCGTCCCGATCGCCGCCGTGCTGACCCCGTCGGAGGCACTGCACTCCGATCATCTCGGTGCCGTCGGGGCACTCGCCGACGTCGAACTTGCGCCGGACGTGACCGCCCGCGTACCCGTCGGGTACTGGTCGGTCGACGGCGGACGGGCGGGCTTCCGCAGTGCGGCGCCGGCACTGGGGTCCGGCGAGACGGGGTCCGGCGAGACGTTCTGGCGCACAGCACGCTTCGAGCCCGCACCGCTCGGCCCGGCTGGTGCCCTCCCGCTGGAGGGCATTCGGGTCGTCGATCTCGGGATCATCGTTGCCGGGGGAGAGCTGAGCAGATTGTTCGGCGATCTCGGCGCGGAGGTGATCAAGGTCGAGAGCGCGGCCTACCCCGACGGCCTGCGGCAGAAGCGGGAGAACCAGGCGATCGGCGACTCGTTCGCCCGCGCCCACCGTAACCACCTGGGCTTCGGACTCGACCTGCGCAGCGCGGCCGGCGCCGAGGTGTTCGCCGCACTGGTCGCCTCGGCCGACGCCGTCTTCGCCAATTTCAAGCCGGGAACCCTTGCCGCCCTGGGCTTCGACTACCAACGACTGCGCACGCTGCACCCCGGAATCGTGCTGGCCGAGAGCAGCGCCTACGGAGATGAGGGGCCGTGGAGCACCCGGATGGGCTACGGGCCGCTGGTGCGGGCCGCGACGGGAGTCACCAGCCTGTGGGCCTCCGAGCAAGCCAATTCCGCTGCGCGCCATCCGTTCTACGACGCGACCACGATCTTCCCGGACCATGTGGTGGGGCGGATAGCCGCAATCGGTGCGCTGGCCGCCCTGATCCGCCGCAAACGATGTGGAATCGGCGCGCGCATCCACGTCTCGCAGGCTGAAGCCGGCATCAACCAGTTGGACACCGGGTTCGTCATGCTCGCGGCGAAGGCTGCCGGCTCCGGTGACGACGAAGTCGCGCACGCCCACGTCGAGCACCTCGTGCTGCCGTGCGCGGGGGACGACGAGTGGTGCGTGGTGTCGATCACCTCCGATGCCGACCGGCGTGCCGTGGCGGAGGTGACCGGTGATGTGCCGCTTGCCGATTGGGCCGCCCGGCACACTCCGGCGGAGGTCGCCGACCGGCTGCAAGGCGCGGGGGTGGCGGCCGGGCCGATGTACCGGCCCGACGACGTCTATGACCACCCGCAGTTACGCTGGCGAAAGGTGTTGGGAGACATGGTGCACCCGCTCTTCGATGTGCCGTTGCCCGCGGAGACGGGCCCCGCGCCGTTCCGCAACATCCCGGCCTCACCGCAGCGGCCGGCACCGCTCCCCGGAGCCGACACCCGGCGCGTCTGTCGCGACGTGCTCGGGATGACAGAGCAGGAAACCGAGCAACTGATCGCCTCCGGCGTCTTGTTCGCTGCCGAGGATCGACAAGGAGTTGCACTATGACACCCCCCAGGACGACTACCAACCATCCGCAGCTGTACATCGACGGGCAGTTCCACGTCGCCGAGAAGGCCGAGCCGGTCCTGGAGGCCGCGACCGGTGAACTGCTCGGCCCCGGTGCGAGTGCCACCGACGCCGATATCGACGCGGCGGTGGCCGCCGCGCGGGCAGCGCTTCCCCAGTGGCGGTCGTCGTCCCCGGACCACCGTGCCAAGCTCCTGACCGCCTTCGCCGCCGCACTGCATCAGCGCGCCGCGAGCACCAACGAGCTGGTGACCCGGGAGAACGGTATGCCCATGCGGTTATCCCGCAGCGCCAACGGGCTATTCCCTGCGGCGCTGTTGGGCTACTACGCCAAGCTCATCACCGAGACACCGATCGAGGAGATCCGGCCCAGCATGACCGGGCACACCATCGTGCGCCGTGAGCCGGTGGGAGTGGTCGCCGCCATCGTGCCGTGGAACTACCCGCAGGCCCTGGCCGCCTTCAAGCTCGCACCGGCCCTGGCCGCCGGATGCACCGTCGTCCTCAAGGCCTCGCCGGAAACCGCTCTGGACGCGTTGGTTTTCGCCGAAGCCGCTGCCGAAGCCGGGATTCCGCCGGGTGTGCTCAACGTCGTGCCGGGCGGCACCCAAGCCGGTGCGCATCTGGTGTCGCACCCGGGCGTGGACAAGGTGAGCTTCACCGGTTCCACCGCGGTCGGCCGGATCATCGGCGAGGTGTGCGGTCGGTTGCTGCGTCCGGTAACCCTGGAACTGGGCGGCAAGTCCGCGGCGATCATCCTCGACGACGCGGACCTGGACGCCACCATCAAGGGCTTGAAGTCGGTGTCGCTGATCAACAACGGGCAGACCTGCTTCCTCGGTTCGCGGATCCTGGCCCCGCGGTCACGCTACGGCGAGGTGGTCGACGCCCTGGCGGCTCTGGTCAGCGGACTTACCGTCGGCGACCCGCTGGACATGGCGACCGACATCGGTCCGGTGGTGAGCGCGCGCCAGCGCGAACGGGTCATGGGCTACATCGCCGATGGCAAGAGCAGCGGGGCGAAGCTCGTTGTCGGTGGCGATGTTCCGCGTGATCAGCCGCGGGGCTGGTTCGTCGAGCCGACGGTCTTCGCCGACGTCGACAACTCCGCCCGCATCGCCCAGGAGGAGATTTTCGGTCCGGTGCTGGCGGTCATCGCCTACGACAGCGACGAGCAGGCGATCGAGCTGGCCAACGACAGCGAGTTCGGTCTGGCCGGCACGGTGTGGTCCACCGACACCGACCGCGCCACCGAAGTGGCGCGCGAGATCCGTACCGGCACCGTCGGAATCAACGATTACCAGCTCGACATGAACGCGCCGTTCGGTGGCGTGAAGGCCAGCGGCATCGGCCGGGAACTCGGACCGGAGGGCCTCGAGGAGTTCTTCGAACTGAAGTCGATCTACCGGGTCGGCCCGGCCTGAGGCCCGGTTGGTGCTAGTCCCGCGCGAACGCCGCGGCGGCCTCCCGTTCCAGATCGAGGTACTGGTCCTCGCCAATGTCGACGCCGACGCCGAGGATCTTGCCGCCCGTGAACGGGAAGCCCGGCGGGTAGGAACGGCTCACCGGGTCGGCGCTGTCGTACCCGACGCACAAGCCGTCACCGCACAGTGTGAAAGGCCCGATCTGAGCGCGCATGGGGCCTTCAGCGACCACCGTCCCGTCGACGTAGAGCTTGGCTGTCCCGGTCGACTCGCCGTGCGCGCCGGCTCCCTCCCGGACGAACTCCATGCCAAGGGTGCGTTTGCCCGGCTCCAACTTCTCCGAGACGAACGTCTGCTCCGGCTTGATACCGAGGAAGTTGTACACGTAGTGCAGCTTGCCGTCCTTAACGAAGAGAGTGTGTCCGCCGAACCTCGAGCCGTGGGCGAAGATCACACCTTCGGACTCCGAAGTCAGCTCGACATCCGCCAGGATCTTGTAGGAGCGGCCGCGGATATTGACCGCCGTCGACTCCGGCACCGGTGAGGTGTCGGGGTAGTAGATGTAGCGTGACCGCGGTGGCTCGCCCGAGGGGCGGTCATCGCTGATCTGCTCGATGGCGGGCCGATCATCAAGGGGCAGAACGAAGTTCGTTTCGGCTTCTTCGAACCACGCGTCGATGAGTTCCTGCAACTTCTCCGGATGCTGGTCGGCCACGTTGCGTGCCTCGGCGCGGTCGGAGTCGACGTGGTAGAGCTCCCAGCGGTCCTGATCGAAATGGCCCTTGCCGCTGATCGGCGCGTGCAGGGCGGCAGCTTTCCATCCGTCCTGCCAGATGCCGCGGGTACCCAGCATCGAGAAGTACTGGCGCTTCTTGGTGGTCGGTGCGTCGGCCTTGTCGAAGCTGTAGCGCATTGAGACCCCGTTGAGCGGGTACTGCTCCACGCCGCGATACACCGTGGGCATCTCCAGACCGACGACGTCCAGAATCGTCGGCACGATGTCGGTGGAGTGATGGTATTGGTGACGCACCTCGCCCTTGGCCTTGATTCCCTTGGGCCAGTGGATCACCAGTGGGTCGCAGGTGCCGCCGGCGAACTGCGAATACCGCTTGAACATCTGGAACGGTGTGGAGAACGCGACGGCCCAGCCGGTCGGATAGTGGTTGTAGGTCTCCGGGCTGCCCAGCTCATTGAAGTACGACATGTTCTCCTCGAGGCTGTCCGGGAAGCCGTTGAAGAACTTGTTCTCGTTGACCGACCCGTTCGGTGTGCCCTCGCCGGAGGCGCCGTTGTCGGCGCAGTAGAGCACCAGCGTGTTGTCCAGCTGTTCGGTGCGTTCCAGAAAGTCGATGATCCGGCCGACCTGGACATCGGTGTACTCCGAGAATCCGGCGAACACTTCAGCCATCCGGCAGAACAGCCTCTTCTCGTCGTCGTTGAGTTCCGCCCACGGACGCACGTAATCAGCCTCGTTGGCGACGTCCTCCGGCATCGGGTTCAGGGGGGTCAGTTCGGTTCCCTCCGGCACTACCCCGCGCTCGACCATGCGCGCGAGCACCCACTCCCGGTAGGCCTCGTAGCCGTCGTCGAACACGCCCTTGTACTTGTCGATGTACTCCTGGGGGGCGTGGTGCGGAGCGTGGTTCGCACCGGGGCAGAACCACATGAACCAGGGCTTCGACGGGCCCGACGAACGAAGATCCTGCAACATCTTGATCGCTTGATCGGCAAGGTCTTTGGAGAGGTGGTAGCCCTCTTCGGGGGTGGAGGGCGGTTCGATGGCGTGGTTGTCCTCGATCAGATCGGGGTACCACTGGTTGGTCTCCCCGCCCAGGAATCCGTAGAACCGGTCGAAGCCCTTGGACAGCGGCCACTCCGAGCGGTTGCCCGCGGGCGACAGATCCTCCACCGGGACGTTGTGGTTCTTTCCCAGCCACATCGTGGCGTAGCCGTTGTCCTGCAGCACCTGGCCGATGGTCGCGCACTCGGCAGGCAGCCGTCCGGCGGCGCCTGGGAAGCCCATTGATCCCTCTGTGATCGAGGCGCACCGGTTGACGTGGTGGTTTCGTCCGGTCAGGAAGGTCGACCGGGTGGGAGAGCACAGCGCGGTGGTGTGCCACTGGGTGTAGGTCAGGCCGTCGGCGGCCAGCCGGTCCAGCGTCGGCATGTTGATCCGCCCGCCGTAGGGTGACCAGGCCGCCAGGCCGGTGTCGTCGTAGAGCACCACCAGGATGTTGGGGGCGCCGGCGGGTGCCTTGGCGAGTTCGTAGGGACTCCAGTCGGGCACAGAGTCCCTGATGTCGAGCTTGATGACTCCCTTGAACTCCTTGGCCACGCGTCTTCTCCCTTGTGTCGGCTGGATTCGGCCTCATGATGCCACGGCCCACGGCCGATCAGAAGCTTGTTCGGCCGGGCGCTGCTAGGTTTTGACAGGCGTCAAGTAGAGGGAGGACATGCCGATGAGCCTGGACCCGCGGACACCGGTGCTGATCGGGGCCGGGCAGGTCAATCAGCGCACCGAGGAACCCGATACCGAGCCGGTTGATCTGATGGCCCGCGCCGTCCGGGAGGCGGCCGACCCCCGGGTACTCGCGGCGCTTGATTCCATCCGTGTGGTCAACCTGCTGTCGTGGCGATACCGCGACCCGGGTCTGCTGCTCGGTCAGCGGATCGGAGTGCCCGACGCGGCGACGCAGTACACCGGGATCGGCGGCAACACACCGCAGTCGCTGGTCAACCAGACCTGCCTCGATATCCAGCAGGGCCGCGCCGATGTGGTGCTGCTCGCCGGCGGTGAGACCTGGCGCACGCGGATGCGGTTGCGCGCCAGGGGAATCCGGCCCGACTGGACCCGTCAGGACGAGTCCGTGCCGGTGCCTCCCGGCGCGGGCAACGACGTCCCCATGTCGGGTCCGGCGGAGGACCGCATCGGACTGGACCGCCCGTCGTTCGTCTACCCGATGTTCGAAGAGGCGCTGCGCATCGCCGGCGGCGAATCGATCGAGGACCATCGCCGCCGGATCGGCGAACTGTGGGCACAGTTCAGCGCGGTGGCGGCCGCCAACCCGAACGCCTGGGTGCGCGAGGCGCTGACCGCCGAGCAGATCACGGCGCCCGGGCCGGACAACCGGATGATCAGCTGGCCGTACCCGAAGCTGATGAACTCCAACAACATGGTGGATCAGTCCGCGGCGGTGGTGCTGTGCTCGGCCGAGAAGGCGGAGTACCTCCAGATCCCGCGCGATCGGTGGGTGTTCCCCTACGCCGGAACCGATTCCCACGACACCTACAGCATCGCCGAACGTGACGAGCTGCACCGCAGCCCGGCCATCCGGATCGGCGGTGCGCGGGTGCTGGAACTGGCTGGTCTGGCCCTCGACGACATCGACTACGTCGACGTCTACTCGTGCTTCCCGTCGGCCGTGCAGGTGGCCGCCCGCGAACTCGGCGTGGCGGTGGGCGATCCGGCCCGCCCGCTGACTGTCACCGGCGGGCTGACCTTCGCCGGCGGACCCTGGAACAACTACGTCATGCACTCGATTGCGACGATGGCCGGGATGTTGCGCGAGAACCCCGGATCGCGTGGCCTCATCACCGCCAACGGCGGATACCTGACCAAGCACAGCTTCGGCGTCTACAGCGCCACCCCGCCCGCGAGTGCGTTCCGCTGGGAGGACGTCCAGGACGCCGTCGACCGGGAGCCCACCCGCACCGCGCTGGTCGAGTGGGAAGGAGTCGGCACCGTGGAATCGTGGACCACGCCGTATGACCGGGAAGGCAACCCGGAGAAGGCATTCATGACCGTGCGCACCCCCGACGATGCCCGGGTGCTGGCTGTGGTGTCCGATGCCGACGAGGCTGCGGCCACCGTCGCCGGCGATATCGCCGGCGCGGCAGTTCGGGTGCGCGCCGACGGCACGGCCACG
>JBAXUD010000001.1:0-41312 GCA_037129875.1 Mycobacteriaceae bacterium | reverse complement strand
GGTGGCATCGGATAGTCGTGCGCGACGACGTCGGCGCTGTCGCACGTGGGCCCGGCAAGGGTGACCGATTCGAAGCTGTGTTCATCCGGCCCGTCGTCGAGCACCTCGCGCAGGGAGAGGATCGGTGGGTGCACATCCTCGGTGAGCACGTTCGAATAGCTCCCGTACACCCCGTCGTCGAGATAGTGCCAGGTGCGCCCGTCGCGCAACGCGGAGCCCACCACGCTGCTCAGCAGTGTCATCGAATCCGCGACCAGGAACCGGCCAGGCTCGGCCATCAGCGCGAAATCGCGTCGCCGCTCGCCCAGGACCTCGTCGACGATCGCGCCTACCGACTCTATGCCGGGCATCGATTCGCGGTAGTCGACCGGGAATCCCCCGCCGATGTCGATCACCCGGGCGCGCACGTCGAGGGTGTGCTCGACATGGTCGATCAGCTGGAGTGTCTCGCGCAGCGCGGTCCGGTACGGCTCGACGCACGCGCTCTGACTGCCGACGTGGAAACTAAAGCCCGCGAAGCGGACTCCTGCCGCGATGACGTGCTTGACGATCAGGTCGGCCTCGCGCGGCGAGACGCCGAACTTGGTCGACAGGTCGGATTTCGCGGTCGGATTCGGGAAGCCGAGACGCACCAAGACCTCGATGTCGGCCGGCATCGAGGTGAACTTCTGTGCCTCGACGGGGTTGTCCACCACGAAGGTGCGCACCCCGGCGCGGTATGCGTGCTCGATGTCCGCGGGCTTCTTGACCGGATGGGTGTGCACGCAGCGGTCCATCGGCATCCGCATGGTCCGCAGCAGGTCCACCTCGGCATTGGTGGCGACGTCGAAGCCTCCGCCCCAGGCCGCGACCGTCATCAGGACCGCGGGGTGCGGCAGGGCCTTGACCGCGTAGTGCAGGCGGAACCCGCGCAGTTGCTTGGCCAGCATGCGGTATCGGGTGGCGACCCGGTCGGGATCGAGCACCAGCAGTGGCGTGCCGTGGACGGCCAGTAGGCCCTGCCAGGAGTTGTGCCGAGCCTCGGCGCGCAGCGCGTTACGCAGCGCGAGCCGTCGTGACCAGTTCATCATCGACCTTCTCTCTGGGTTCCCCCCTGCAGGCCAGTAAGCGATTGAAGCGCTCGTAACTGACGACGTCCATGCCAAGACGGTGATCCGCACGCCGAGGAGCCTGTTCGCCGCTCATCGAGGCCTCACCAGAGCCGGAACCGGTTTGGCCGCCACCGTGGTGAAGGGAACGGCGACCGGGAACTCATCGCTGAGCGAGCCGATCTCGCATTGGCCGATGATCGTCGCCAGGGCGAGAGTGGCTTCCAACATGGCGAAGTGATCGCCTATGCAGGAGCGCGGCCCTGCGCCGAACGGCAGGTACTGCCACCGGTCGCGTTGCTTGGCTTGTTGCGGGCTGAAGCGGTCGGGGTCGAAGGTCAACGGGTCATCCCACAACGCCGGGTCGCGCTGGACCGCCCAGATGCCGAAGCCGATCATGGAACCGGCCTCGACGCGGTAGCCGTCAACCTCGATGTCGCGCATTGCGGTTCGCGACACCTGTGCGGCCGGCGGGCACAGCCGAAGCGCCTCGCGGAGGACCTGCACGGTGTAGGTGAGCTGGTGCACGTTCTCGGGGGTTGGTTGGCCCACGGCGTCGGCCTCTGCGCGGACCCGATCCTGCATGCGCCGGTGGCGGCCCAGCTGCCACAACGCGTAGGTCAGCGTCGTGGCGGTGGTGTCGTGTCCGGCCAGGATGAACACGATCAACTCGTCGCAGATGGCCTCATCGGACAGTGGTCGCCCGGTTTCCGGATCAGTGGCCTCCATCAACGCCCGCACCAGCGGCGCGTCCCGGCCCGCGTCGGCCCGGCACTCGGCGAGGATGTCGCGGGCCAGCAGGTGCAGGGTCGCGCTGGCGCCCCGTGCCCGCCGGCGTGCGGGAGTCGGCAGCCAGCTCGGTGCCGGGACTGGGCGCGCGGTGCGGTCTGCGGCGTAGGACAGGGCGACCTGCAGCGGTTGGGCGATCGTGTCGCTGCGTTCGTCGAGGTCCAGGCCGAGCACCGAACGGCCCAGCGCCCGCAACGTCAGCAGGCGGCACTGGCTGTCGAGGTCGACGTAGGAGCCGTCGGCCCAGCTGCCGCAGATCGCTTGTGCCGCTTGGGCCATGTGGCCACCGAAGTCGCGGACGTGTTGTTTGGTGAAGATGTGCTGCACCGTGCGGCGACGCGGCAGCCATTCGGCGTGCGGAAGGCTGAATAGATTGCCGCCCAGAATGTTACGCACCTCGCGGTGAATGCGGGTCTTGTCGACGAACGCATCGGTGCGCCCCAACATGTCGCGTCCGCCACGCGGTGAGGTCACCACCACGATCGGCGGGACCAGCCACTTGGGGCCCAGCACCAGGCGGGTCACCGGACCGCCGGCATCGCGCAGCGCCTCAAACCCGGTGTGGAAATTGCGCAAGGCAAGCAGTTGCTCGCGGCGAGGCATCGGGTTCTCCGGTGCCAGCGGCAGGGCGGTGACGTCGATGATGTCTCGGGTGGCGACCATGGCGACGGGACTCCTTGCCTCGTGGTGTCGACCGCGCGACACCGATGAGTTCAGCGTCGGCCCGAGAGGGTGGTGGGCCTAGAGTGGCGGACCACTCGATTGCGCGTTGCCCCGCACTCGCCGGTATCCGTGGCCGCTGATCGCCCGTCGGGCCATCGGAATGACCCCTACGCTGAGACCGTCGTGCGTTCACAACCCGCGGGAGGGGCAGGTGGCCGCAACCGGATCGGTATGCGTGTCCTGTGGAGTGTCACCTCTGCGCGCCGACGCTCGGTTCTGTGATGGCTGCGGTTCGCCGCTGAGCGCCGCCCGAGGCCACGCCGAGTTCAAGCAGGTGACGGTGTTGTTCGCCGATGTGGTGCATTCGATGGATATCGCGGCAGCGGTGGGACCGGAGCGGTTGCGCGAGATCATGGCCGGGCTGGTCGATCGGGCGGCCGCGGTGGTGCGCCGCTATGGCGGCAGGGTGGACAAGTTCACCGGTGACGGCATCATGGCGCTGTTCGGGGCGCCGGTGGCGTTGGAGGATCACGCGTTGCGGGCGTGTCGGGCTGCGCTGGAGATTCACACCACGGTGGCTGATCTGGTTGGCGAGGTGGCCCGCCGGGATGGGGTTGATCTTGCGTTGCGGGTCGGGTTGAACTCGGGGGAGGTGATCGCCGGCGAGATCGGTTCGGGTGCAGCGGGTTACACCGCGATCGGTGAGCAGGTCGGTTTGGCGCAGCGGATGGAGTCGGTGGCTCCGCCGGGTGGGGTGATGCTCAGCGCCTCCACCGCGCGGCTGGTCGAACACGTTGCGGCCCTGGGTGAACCAGAGTTGGTCCACATCAAGGGCAACGACGAGCCGGTGGTTGCCCGGCGATTACTGGTTGTCCCCGACCGTGATCACCTCGCTGCGGCCCCGGAGTCGGCCCTGGTGGGTCGGCGTTGGGAGATGGGCGCGGTGCAGGCTCTGTTGGAGCGTGCCATCGATGGCCAGGGCGGGGTGGTCACGATGGTGGGTTCGCCGGGTATCGGTAAGAGCCGACTGGTCCGCGAGATGACCGCGATGGCTGAGACCCGCGATGTCGAGGTGTTTTCCACCTACTGCGAATCCCACGCCACCGACATCCCGTTCCGGGTGGTGGCGCGGTTGTTGAGGGATATCGTCGGTGCCCGGGGTGTGGACGGCCCAGCCGCCAGGGCGCAGGTGCGGGGGCGCGTCCCCGACGCTGACCCCGAGGACCTCCTCCTCGTCGACGATCTTCTGGGCATCGGTGACCCGGATGTCGAGTTACCCAAGATTGATCCGGATGCACGCCGGCGACGGCTGACCGCACTGGTCAATTCCGCCTCGCTGGCCCGTGATTCCCCCGCGGTCTACGTCATCGAGGACGCGCACTGGATCGACGAGGTCAGCGAATCGATGCTGGCAGACTTTCTCACGGTGATCCCTCAGACCCACTCGCTGGTCTTGGTCACCTACCGCCCCGAATACGACGGAGCGTTGAGCCGGGTCGTTGGCGCGCAGAGCATTGCCTTAGCCCCGCTGAGTGATTCGGAGACCAGAGCACTGGTCAGTGACAGGGTCGGGCCGGATCCCTCGGTCGAGGGGGTGGTCAGCTCGATTGCCGAAAGAGCCGCCGGTAATCCGTTTTTCGTTGAGGAGCTGGTGCGCGACCTGGCCGAGCGAGGGGTGCTGGTGGGCCATCGCGGCGCCTATGTGGCGAGTGCCGAGGCCGCCGAGGCGGGTGTGCCGGCCAGCCTCCAGGCGACCATTGCCGCCCGCATCGACCGCCTCGATCCGGGGGCCAAGCGCACCCTGAGCGCGGCGGCGGTCATCGGCTTCCGGTTCAGCGGGGAACTCCTGGAAACGCTGGGGATTGATCCTGTCCTGCACGACTTGGTGCGCGGCGAGTTCATCGATCAGAGCACCTTCACCCGACACCCCGAGTATGTGTTCCACCACCCGCTGATCCGCACGGTGGCCTACGAATCACAGCTGAAAGCCGATCGCGCCGAGCTACATCGCCGAGTGGCGGCCGCTATCGAGACGCGGGGCGTAGGCGACCAGGACGCGGCGCTGATCGCCGAGCACCTGGAGGCTGGCGGTGAGCTGCACGCCGCCTACAGCTGGCACATGCGTGCCGCAACCTGGGCCACCAACCGCGACATCAACGCCGCCCGTCTGAGTTGGGAACGCGCCCAAGAGATCTCCGACGTCCTACCGCCCGATCATCCCAACCGCACCGCAATGAGCATCTCACCGCGCACCATGCTCTGTGGTATCGCCTGGCGGACCCATGCGAGTGTTGCCGGCCACCGCTTTGAGGAGTTGCGGGAGTTGTGTGCCGTCGCCGGGGACACCGCGTCGCTGGCCATCGCCATGGCTGGCCTGGTCGGCGATCACGCCTATCGCGGCCGAATACGCGAGGCCTCGCGGCTGGCGTCGGAAGCCTGGGCGTTGACCGAGTCCGTGGATGACCCCGCACTGGCCGTTGGTCTTTCCGCCCTGCTGATGTACGCCAAGTTTGAGAGCGCTGAATTTCCGGACATGCTGCGCTGGTCGCAGCGAGTGATCGACCTGGCCGCAGGCGACCCGTCCAAGAGCAACATGTTTATCGGGTCCCCGTTGGCGCTGGCCTTAGCGACGCGGGCGATCTCTCGTTACTTCCTGGGGTATCCCGGGTGGCGCGACGACCTGCAACAGGGCCTGGACATGGCCCGCGACTCCGACCTCACGACCTACGCGGGGGCCATGACCTACGTCGTCGGGGCGGGAATCCCCTTCGGCGTGCTGAGATCCGACGATTCCGTGGTGCGCGAGATAGAGGACGCCGTCCGCATTGCCGAACGCGCCGGCGACGACTTCGCGCTGTCGCACGTCTTGGTGACCCTTGGCCTGGCACTGGTGCACCGCTCAACGGCGGCGGAGCGTGACCGCGGACAAAGGCTCCTCGCCGAGGTCGGGGAGGTGTTCCAGCGCGAAGAACACCACCTCGGCGATCTACCGATGGTCACTGTCTACGCGGCACGTGAGAGGGCCCGAAACGGAGAGCGGGATAGTGCCCTAGCGCTCATGCGTGCCGCCCTCGGCGACGTGATCCGCGAGGGACAACTGCGGGGATACGGCATTATCGCGACCGGTGTTCTGGTGGAGACACTGATCGATCGCGGCACCCAAGCCGATGTCGCCGAAGCCGAGGCCGCAGT
Source organism: Mycobacteriaceae bacterium (assembly GCA_037129875.1). Taxonomy (GTDB): domain Bacteria; phylum Actinomycetota; class Actinomycetes; order Mycobacteriales; family Mycobacteriaceae; genus Mycobacterium. The sequence continues at coordinate 35,580 of JBAXUD010000001.1, read as the reverse complement.
CCAGCGTTTGGCGGCGGTACCGGCCCCCGACGGTGCGGCGATGCGCGACATCTGGCTGCTGCGAATGCATGCCCTGCTGGCGCGGGCATACGGCGACGACGTTGCTTATCGCGACTATCGGGATCGCTACCGCGACATGGCCGAAACCCTTGGGTTCGAGGGCCATATCGGCTGGGCGGAAGAGATGCCGTAGCCGTTAGCCATGCCCGGTTTCGCGCACACGCTCCTCGGCGTAGGCGAAGGCTGCCGCCTCGTCATCGGCGTCGAAATCGTAGATCAAGTCGATTCGGCCGGAGAGTGTCACCACGAGAACCCGCGCCCAGACGTACCGCTCGCCGTCGCGTCCGAGCGCTTCGCGGTCGATGCGGCCGACGAATAAACTCGGTGACAACCAGCGGACCTTCGAGAACCACGCGCGCACCGAGGCGAACATGGTTTCGAGTTCCTCCAGGCTGGCGCGGAGTTCTGCCGCCGAGCGGTCGGGCAAGCCTGAGCGGGAACGGTTCTCGACCCGGCTGTCGGGAGAGCTGAGTTCGCTGAATATCCTGTCGAAGTCGCCCCGGTTCAACGCGAACACATATTCAGCCGCCAACGATCCCGATTCCGCGAACGGCGCACCCTCGCCTGCGTAGTAGCGCTGCTCCAGCTCTTGGTACGCGCCTTCGAAATCCTTCTGGTCGAAACGGCAGTCACGGGTGATACGGCCGTCGTCGCCGATTTCGAACACGTGGAGGTGAGCCGACTCGTTCCCCGCGTCGTCGGACCACCGGCTCCACCACAGCGTCAATCGCTCACCCCGCGCCGCCAATACTCGCATTTCGAAGCGATTGAACTGTTGGATTATTCGTTCAATCGCCGCCCGCATGGCGGCCTTGCCCCGGATCCGTTCACCGCTCAATGGTCGGCGATCGTCGAATACATAGTGATCCGAGTAGTACTCGAGAGCCGCATCGAAATCGCGGAGCTCGATCGCCCGGATCAGGCCCTCGACCGAGTCGCTGGCCCGGTTGGCGACTGCCGGCCGGCTGCCGGCCGTCCGCATGCGCTCCTGCGCGTAGGCGAACGCCGCCTCTTCATCCTCGAACTGCCGCATGGATGCGAACAGCCCGCCGCGGAACTCGCCGACGTAGAGTCGTGCCCACCCGTACTGCTCGCCGTCAGCTCCGGTCGCCCTAACGTCGCCGAGAGCGATGAAACATGTCGGCGAGAGCCACCGGATGACAGAACCGAAGTTCTTGACCGAGGACACCTGACCGGCGCGTTCCTGAACCCATGTGAAGAACTCATCGAGTGACCGCTCCTGCGCAGTCAAGGTCGAGGGCGGGGTGAACCATCTGAACGCGGGCAGGCACACCCCTCGGGCCGCCTCGACGTCGAGAGCGTCCATCGCCTCCAGGAAGCTGGTCATCTTTCGGCCGTTCGCCGCGAATTCCAAGCCTTCGCCTGCGTAGTAGCGCTGTTCGAGTTCTCGGTAGGCGCTCTCGAAGTCGTCCTCGTCGAATCGGCCGTCATAGGTGATCCGCCCGTAGTCACCGATTTCAGCGAGGGCGAGTCCGGATGTCTGGTTCCCGGCGTCGTCGGACCAGTGGTAGTGCGCGAGATACAGCCGTTCACCGCGGACGGCCAACATGCGCCCGTCGAAGCGGCTGTACTGCGCGCAGATGTGCTCGAAGGCGGCCCGCATTCCTGCGCGGTCGCGGATCGGGTCACCACTCCACCATCGTCGACGATCGTCGTATTCGGCCTGATCCGAGTAGGCCCCGACGGCGGCGTCGACGTCTCGGGCTCGCAGCGCCCTGATAACGCCGTCCCCAACTTCGCTGGCCCGGTTGGTCACAGCCAGCCGGCTTGCGGACGCGCGCATGCGCTCCTCGGCGTAAGTGAAGGCCTGCTCCTCGTCCTCGACGTCGAACTCGCAGACGGACGCAACGAGCGCGGCGCGGAGCTCAGCCACGTACAGCCGTACCCATGCGTATCGTTCGCCGTCCCGCCCGACAGCCTCGCGTTCGTGGCGGGCGATGACCCAATTGGGCGATACCCAGCACACGGCCGAGAACCACGCACGTAGCGAGGCGACCATTCCGCCGAGTTCCCCGACGCTGTCAACAACTTCAGCTGCCGTGCGGCTGGGAAAGATCGAGTGGGAGCGGCTCTCGATGTGAATTCCGGGCACAAGGATTTCGCCGAACGCTCGGTCCAACTCGCCACGGTTGACCGCGATGATGACGTCCGTCAAGGGGGTGCCCGCCTCCACGAAGTCCGCGCCCTCGCCGGCGTAGTAGCGGTGCTCCAGTTCCCGGTACGCGCCTTCGAAGTCGTCCTCGTCGAAACGGCCATCGAATTCGATCCGGCCGTCATCGTCGACCTCCACCACGTGCAGATGAGCGGTCTCGTTCCCGGCATCATCGGACCACCGGCTCCAGGACAGTTGCAGACACTCACCCCGAACGGCGAGCGTGCCTCCCTGGAAATGGTTGTACTGAGAAAGGATTCGGCGCGCGGCCGCCCGTGCCTGGGCATGGTCGATGATCGGGGCACCACTTAGTCCGCGCCGGTCGCCATAAATAAACCGCTCCGAGTAGAGCCTGACAGCGGTGTCGACGTCGTGCGCCAGCATCGCTGTGATGAGCCTGTCCAGCGCCTGGGACGCAGCGTTTTTGACCACCATCCGGCTCGCCTGCTGGGCGACGAGCTTCTCGGCGTACGCGAATGCCGCGTCTTCGTCCTCGGCGTCGAACTCCTTTATCGACGCGAGCAGTCCGTCGCGGCACTGGGCCACGAACGCGAGATTCCACTCGAACTCTTCGCCGTCGTGTCCGACTGCGGAGACTTCGCCAAGTCCGACAGCAATGTTCGGTGACAGCCACCGTTGGACGAGAACCGAATGGCGCTGAGAAGACACCTGGCGCCCCCGTTCCTGCATCCACTGGAAAATGTCGTCGATGGACCGCTCGCCGGCTTTCAGCGCCGACGGCGGCGCTGACCAACGAAAGTCAGGCTGCGAGACCCGACGCGCAGCCTCGACGTCCCTTCGGCCGATCGCCGCCACCCAGTCGGTCGCCGCCCGGCCGCTGATCGCGTACAGCGCGCCCTCGCCGGCGTAGTAGCGGTGCTCGAGTTCTGCATATGCCCCTTCGAAGTCGTCCTCGTCGAACCGGGTTTCGTGGATGATCCGACCGTCGTCGCCGATCTCATTTAAGCCAAGTCCGGATGACTGGTTCCCGGCGTCGTCAGACCAGCGATAGTGCGCCAGGTGCAATCGCTCGCCGCGGATGGCCAACGTACGCACCTCGAAGCGGCTGTATTGCCCCCAAAGGCGCTCGTGGGCGGCCCGTACTCCTGCGAGGTCAACGATCGGGTCACCACTGAGTCGTCGACGATCGTCGTACACGAACTGATCCGAGTAGGCCGCGACGGCTGCGTCGATGTCACGGGCTTGCGCCGCCGCGATAACGCCGTACCCCACCTCCCTGGCGCTATTGCTGACGGCGAGCCGGCTGGGCCGGGGCGCGACGAGGGTCTGCGCGTAGGCGAACGCCTGATCCTCGTCGTCGTGCTCGAATTCGCAGGTCGAGGCGAGCAGACCGTCGCGGAACTGGTTCACCAGAATTCGCGTCCACGTGTACTGCTCGCCGTCGCGGCCGACTGCCTCGCGGTCGAGACGACCCACCATCAATGTCGGCGACATCCAGCGGACAGCCGAGAACCGTGACTGCACCGACGAGACCATGGAGTAGAGCTCTTCGAAGCTCGCGCGCAGTTCGGCGGCCGAGCGGTCAGGAAAGACCGAGTGGGAACGGTTCTGGAAACGGATATCAGGCTGGCTGAGCTCGTTGAACATGGCGTCGAAGTCGCCCCGGTTCATCGCGACGGCAACGGCAAACGATTGCATACCCGAGTTCGCGAATGGCGCGCCCTCGCCGGCGTAGTAACGCAACTCAAGCTCGCGGTACGCGTCCTCGAAGTCGTCCTCATCGAAACGGCCGAAATAGGAAGCCAGCCCGTCGCCGCCGACCTCGACTATGTCGAGTGACGTGGTCTCGTTCCCGGCGTCGTCCGAGAAGCGGGCCCAGGACAGGGCCAAGGTTTCGCCACGTACCGCCAGCGTGCGCCATTCGACATGGGGGTATTGGGCGTTGTGGCGCTGGGTGGCTGTCCGCAACCCGTCGCTGTCGGCAATCGGGTCACCGGACCAACGTCGCCGATCGTCCAACACGTACCCGTCCGAAAAGGCCGCGACGACGCCATCTGCGTCCCCGGCTTTCATCGCCCGCCAACCGGCCTCGAGAATCTCGCTGGCGCGGTTGCTGACGGCGAGCCGACTGGCCCGCGGCGCGACCAGGGTCTGCGCGTAGGCGAACGCCTGATCCTCGTCCTCCACGTCGAACTCCCGCACGGATGCCGCCAAACCGTCGCGGTACTGGGAGACGTAGATTCGATTCCAGCGGTACTCTTCGCCGTCGGATCCGGTTCCCCGCACCTCGTTGAGCGCGACGTAGCAGTTCGGGGACAGCCACCGCATGGTGGCCAACCACGGCCGCAGGGAGGACAGCTGTTGCGCCCGTTCATCCATCCACTGGAAGAACTGGTCGACTGACCGCTCAACGGGTTTCAGGGCGGACGCTGGCGCCAGCCAACGGAAGTCGGGACGTGCAACTCGACGCGCCGCCTCGACGTCATGTCGCCACATCGCGTCCAACCAGGCGCTGACCTTTCGACCGTTCTCCGCGAACGGCGCGCCCTCGCCGGCGTAGTAGCGCCGTTCGAGTTCTCGGTACGCGCTCTCGAAGTCGTCCTCGTCGAAACGGCCGTGATAGCTCAATAACGCGTCCCCGTCGACCTCAAACAGATCGAGTGACGTGGTCTCGTTCCCGGTGTCATCCGACCAATGAAGCGCGATGAGTATCAGCGTCTCGCCACGCACCGCGAGCGTGCGCCCCTCGGCGTGTGGATACTGTTCGAGCTTGCGCACCCTCGCTGCTTGAAATTTGTCGCCGCCAATTATCGGCTCGCCGCTTAACCTGCGCCGATCGTCGTAAACGAAGCTATCCGAATAGCTCGGTTGGATTCCTCTCAAAACCGGCTCGAGGATCTCGGACGCGCGATTGACCGTAGTCAGCCGTGACGTCTTGGAAGGGTCGGGCGGGGGCGCAGCGGTGTGTGCCACGGCGGATTCGGTAGCCCGCCTGGTCGTGATCACCGCATCCTTTGCCGCATAAAGCGATTCGGCGTCGCGCCGGGCGTTCGCCGCCGCTCGCTCGTCATCAGCCGCGGCCAGCACCCGGCTCAGCGCGAGGCAGGCGTCGGCGTGATCGAGCACCAGGTCGGTGCAGGCGGCGACGGCGACCGCGTCTCGGGCCAGGGCGACAGCCTCGTCGTGCCGACCCTGGGCCGAGAGGATTTCAGCCCGTACCGCTCGCCACGCGATGGCCGTCTTCAGGTTGTGGCCGGCGATGCGTTCGCTTTCGGCGGCGTAACGGTCGGCTTCATCGATGCGGCCCTGCGCGAGCACCGACCGGGCCAGCAGCGCGGCGGCCTGGCCGGCGTCGGCACCGGCACCCAGGGCGTCCAATCCTTCGAGCGCGGTCCGGAAGTGCGGCTCGGCCGCCACCGGGTCGCCCACCATCAACTCGATGATTCCGGCGAACAGCTCCGTCTCCATCAGGCCGTGCCGAAGGCCGAGGTCGGCCACGATCTGACGGGCATCGGCGAGCATCGACCGGGCCTTGTCCGGTCGCCCGCGAAGCAATTCCAGCACCGCCAAGCAGCGCAGCGACGTCGCCTCCAGCGACGGCGCCGCGGTGGTCATGCGTTGCATCCGAACCACATCGAGACACCGCCCGCCGGCTTTCGGTACCGGGCTCGGTCCCCACAGCGCAGCGTTCGGCGCGGCGCCCAGTGCCGCGGTGATCTGCCGATGGTCCCCGCCCTGCCGCGCTGCGATGAGCGCCTCGAAGAGGTCGACCTCGCAGTCGCCGATCCGGCCGAGGCGACCCCGTGCGCCCGCTCGCACCCGGTGCGCCTTGGCCAGCCCGGCGGCATCCCTGCGCCGGCCGAACTCCTCGATGGGGTCGTGCAGGCGAGCGTCCACCTCCGGCAACCGCGTCGGATCGGTGTACACGATGAACTGGCATCGGTAACAGGTCGCCCAGGGTACGAGCGCGTCATCGGCGATGCGTTCGAGATCGTCGACTAATGGCGCGGCGGCGGCGACGTCGCCGGCGGACAGGAAGGCTTCGCAGCCCACGAGCAGCAAGTCGGCGTGCAGATCATGGTCGGCGGAAGCAAGAGCCGCTCCGCGGGCGGCCTGCGTGCCGGCCGACACCAGTTCGTCGCGATCGAGGGCGCGCCGGGCCGACGCGAGATAGCTCCGCGCGGACCGCAGCGCCAATTCATGCGTACCCGCGTCGCGCGCGCCGAGGTCGCACCGGTAGCCGTGCGCCGCTTCCAGATTCCGGGCGACCAGTTCGTCGGACTCGAATGCTCCGTTGGCGCCGCCAGCCTGAACCCAGTCGGCCAGCCGCTCGTGCAGATCCGCCCGGTCCGATTTCAACAGCCTGCGGTAGGCGACATCACGGATGAGGACGTGGTGGAACCGCCACACCGGCTCGTCGCCGATGTAAGCCCCGCTCGGTTGGGCCAATTCGCGGCGCCGCAGCCGGTCCAGCGAGTTCTTGACCTCCGCCGCGCCGGTCCGGCCCAGCGCGCACACGACATCTGGCGAGAAGTCGGTGCCGATCACCGAGGCGATCTCCAGCACGCGCCGGTCCGCGGTATTCATCCGCTCCAGCCGGGATGCCAGCAGCGCCTGAATCGTCGGCGGGACGGCGATGGCGTCGACGTCGATCGTCAGGCGCCAGCCCTCCGGCTTCGCGACCAATACGCCGTCGTGCGCGAGCATCCCCACCAACTCGCGCACGAAGAGCGGGTTGCCTCCCGTCGACGAGGGGAGCCGTCCGAGCAGTTCGGCCGGCAGCCGGTCACTGCCCAGCACTCTGGCGGCCAGTTCGGCGGTCGCGTCTGGCCCGAGGCCGCGCAGGCGCAGTGCGTCGCTGACCCAGCCGCCCGCGGTGAAGAGGTCGGGCCTGACCTCGCGGAGTTCCGGCCGGGCCAGAGCGAGGATAAGAACCGGCACGTCGCGCAACCACTCCGCGAGGTGCTCGACGAAATCGAGCAGCAGGGTGTCGGCCCACTGGATGTCGTCGAGGACGAGAATCAGCGGACCCTCGGATGCCAGCACCTCGACGAAATGCCTTAGCGCCCAGAAGTTTTCCTCCACCGACCCGGCGAGGCCGGCCGTCAGTCCGCTGAGATCCCGCAGTATCCGATCCCGCTCGGGAACACCGGCGGGGACATCGGCGTCGAGGTCGCGCGTCCGCAATACCTCGACTATGGGAGCCAGCGCGACGGTTCCCTCGGCGACGCAGTAGGCCTGGATCACCCGACCGCCGGGCTGGGCGCCGGCGAACTCCGCGGCGAGCCGGCTCTTGCCGACGCCGGGTTCCCCCAGGACCGTCACCAGCCGGACCGCCCGCGCGGCGACGGCGTCGTCGAAAACCTTTCGGAGCCGCTGGAATTCATCGGCCCGCCCGACGAAGGCAACGGTGTCGGCGGTTTCCGACCGGCCGCCGAGCCACTGGTACACCGCCACGGGCGTGGCCCGGCCCTTCACGTGAACCTGACCGAGTGGTTCATAGCGGTGGCGCCCGCGCGTCGAGCGCCAGGTCTCTTCGCCGACCACGACGTGGCCGTGCGGGCATTCCGATTCCAGCCGGGCCCCGACGTTGAGGGCGTCACCGACGAGGTCGGCGTCGCCGGCCCCCACCACGACCTCGCCGGTGTTCACCGCGACCCGCAGAGCCAGATCCACGCCGTGCGCGTCGGCCACTCGGGCGGCGAGGTCGACGAAGCGCTCCTGCAATTCGACCGCGGCGTCGACGGCGTGGCCGGCGTCATCGGCCCCGACCTCGGGCACACCCCACACGGCCATGAAACCGTCGCCGATGTACTTGGTGACACCGGCACGGTGACGGTCCGCGGTCGAACGGAGGAGATCGTGGTATTGCCCGATGACCTCGCGGGTGGTTTCGGCGTCGACCTGTTCCTCGAACGAGGTTGATCCGGCCAGATCGGCGAACAGCACCGTCACGGTCTTGCGCGTCGGGCTCTCCGGGGCGGGGCCGGCGCGATCGTTGAGCGGCGCGCCACAGGCTCGGCAGAAGCGCGCGGTCGCATTCGCCGGCGCCCCGCAGGTCTCGCACGACCTGTCGAGCAACGACCCGCAGCCCTCACAGAAGCGGGCGTCGGATTCGTTGGGGGCACCGCACGAGGCGCAGGCGAGTCCGGCCATGTCAGTCCGGTCTCAGTGACAAAGCGTCATGGTCTTCGATAGCCGTTGCCGCCCCGTCGAGCATGGTGCGAAGCAGATCCAGCTGACGGTCGTTGGCGAGGTCGAAGCGCCCGGCCCCGATCACCGGATAGACGAAACACCACGCAGTGGTCAGCCGGTAATCGTGCCGCAATTCGTCTGCGGGGTAGTCGATTCCGTGTTCCGCGAGTCGCTCCGCGTACCGTTCGATCAGCTGTGCCTCACAGCCGCGCCGGGTGTCGGTGTCGAGACTCTGGCTCAGAAAGTAGGCCAGGTCCCAGGCCCCTCGGCCGATGCTCGACATCTGCCAGTCCAGCGCGGTCACGGGTGGATCGCCGGCGTTGACGGCGAAGAACAGCTGGTCGAGCCGCAGGTCGCCGTGCAGGAAAGTGCGGGGGGCTCGTGCTATCTCTTCGCAGTACCACGGCACCAGTGATGGCAGTCGCTCGCCGAATGCAAGCAACGCCGGGGACAGGCCGGTACCGAGGACGTCGAGGAAGCGCGGCCAGGAGGCCGCGAAGTTGGCGGCGATAACGGTGGGAAACGGGGGAGTGCTGTAGGTCTTCAACCAGGTCAGGGATTCGAAGCGGTCGCTCTCCCACCAGTACGCGTGGTGGCGGGCGATGGCGTCGATGACGGTTGCGGCGTCGGCGGGCGTGCACCCAACTGTCTGGTCGGCGACCCGCAGGCGGCCCAGATCCTCGAGCACCAGGATGAAGTCGTGGGTGGATTCGTCGAACGCCGCGAAGTATGGGCGCGCCGGTGGCAGGGGATTGGCCAGGCCGATCTCTTGGTAGAAACGCACCTCGCAAAGGTAGAACTCAAGGTCCTCGCAGACCGCAGAGCGGGCTTGGAGGTCCAGGGTCGGCAGCTTGACGACGACGGACGTCGGAACATCGGGACCCTCAAGGTGGGCCCGATACAGGCGACCCATCAATCCGATACCGATACCGATCTGCTCAAGGCGGCATTCCCGCACGTCAGCGTTGAGAACCGTGCTGAGCCATCCGGGCGTCACGGAGGTGGGATCAACCGGAAACCACGCCATAGGCCCCAACCTCCCTGCGGATGGGGTGATTCTACGAAATCCTGGGCAATAGCGGGTCTTCCCGTACGCCAGATGGGGCCGAGTCGGATGGCCGGCCGCGGGTGGGACCATGTCTGCGGACTCCTGCGTATCGCGGTGCCGCGCGGCACCGGTGACTACAGAGTCGGTGCTCAGGGGTGCCCTACCTAGAGTGGTGGGCTACTCGACTGCAATCCCAAGCTCAGACCGATGCACGTTCCTGCACCCCGACTCGCTCCTGTCACCGCTGGTTCGGTCAGGGGCCCGCCGCATACCGCAGGAGATTGCGCGACTCGGACATAGCGGCTTTGTCTTACCGAGTCGACAATCTGTCCTGAAATGTCAAGACAGGCGCTGCGTAGGTGCGTCACCCTGTGTTGGTGCCAGCAATGACCTACACCAGCCTCCTCTACGAGCGCCGGGCGGCGGTGGCTGTCGTGACGATCAACGACCCGCCGCACAACCGGATGTCCTTTGCCTTCATGAATGAGCTCGAATCGCTGGTCGACGACATCGCTGCGGACAGCGGCGTGCGTTCCGTGGTGATCACCGCGGCGGGTGACCAGAATTTCTCGGTCGGCATGAATCTGAAGGAACTGGCGCCCACGCTCGGTGATCGGGGGCGCGTTGACGAGATTCTCGATCAACGTCTACGCGTCTTGTCCGCCATCGAGAACATGGGCAAGCCCTGGGTCGCAACACTATTCGGGAACTGCCTCGGCGGGGGACTGGAGTTGCCGCTGGCATGCCACTTCCGGCTTGCCGCGGAGGACGGCGCCAGCATCGGGTTGCCCGAACTGCACCTGGGCTCGGTGCCTGCCTGGGGTGGAAGCGCGCGGCTAGTCCGAGCGATCGGCCGCGACCATGCGATGAACCTTATCCTGCGCGCCAAGACCGTGTCGGGGCCGCAGGCGTTCGATCTGGGCTTGGTCACCGAGGTGTTCCCGAACACCGAACTCAGGCAGCGAGCCCTGGATCTGGCCGGCGAACTTGCCGCACTTCCGGCGACCGCCATGGCGGCGATGTTGCGATGCCTGGTCAACAGCGACGGCCGGACACTGAACGAATCTCTGCGAGATGAACGCGCGGCCTTCCATGCCACTCTCGGCAGCCCGGACATGATCGAGGGCATGACCGCGTTCATGGAGAAAAGGCGGCCAGAGTTCAACCGTCCCCAGTAGAAAATCGTCGAGGAGCATCACAGGCGGTGCGGGTGAATCGTGTTGTGGCCCATATTGTCTAACCGTTGAACCCCGCTCGATCGGGCGCATCCAGAGGTGGGCAGGGCGGCGTGCTGAGCCACGCCGGTCCCGATGCGCACAACCCTGGTGCTCAGCAGTTTCCGGCACTACAGTTGACTATGGACAATTCGAGTAGTAGTCCGCTACGGACAATCCGCGACACAGCCATCGGCGGCCTGCTCGCTCCTCCGATGAGCGGTTACGCCCGCTATATCGGGCGGGTCGGCGGTTTGGCATGTGCGTTGGGAATCGGTGCCGGCGTGCTCGCCGGCACCGGCGCGGCCTGGGCGGACACAACCGGTTCGGGAACAGGGAACTCAGAGGCGAATTCGGCGAGTTCGCCTTCCCCGGCCCCGCAGGACGCTGCCACCGGATCAGGGCCGGCGACGCCGGATTCGAAGGCGAGGACGAAGTTTCGGGCGAAGTCTCAGGCCGGGGCTAAGCCTGAGGTTCAGTCAGCGGCCGCATTGGAGCCGAGTCAGCCCCGCCGCCGCGCGACTCTGCCATCGGCCCAGCTTCCGACTTCGCCCGCCGCGGCCGTCGTACCGACGAAACGGCAGTCGGCCTCGCCGACTGCCAATGTTGCCGCGTCGACCCCGACGATGAGCGCCGTTGCGGCGGCGGCCGCACCCAACGCGTTCTTGAACAATCAGACGCCGACCCTGGCCTACGACCCGGCTGAGAACCAAGTCGTGGACGGTCATATCAAGGGCAATCTGCGCCCTGTCGACCCCGACTCGACGAAACTGACATACACCGCGACCAAACCCGCTCTCGGGACTGTCGCGATCGATCCCAGCGGCACGTTCGACTACACCCCGGGGGTGAACTTCGCCGGACAGGACATGTTCGACGTCACCGTCAGCGACGCAGGCAGCGGGTTCCACATCCACGGCGTCGCCGGGTTGCTCAACTTGTTGTCCTTCGGGTTGCTCGGCACCAGCGGACACAAGAAGACCGAGACCGTCCTCATCGGGGACCAGCGCACCGTCATCGCCTCGGGCCTGAACTCGCCGGTGGACTTCCGCTTTCTGCCGGACGGACGGATCGTCGTCGGTGAGAAGGGCGGCGCGATCAAGGTCATCGCGACCGACGGCACCGTCCTCGCGCAGCCACTGATCACACTGTCGGTCAACACACTTGGTGAGCGGGGAATAAGCGGGCTGGCTGTCGATCCGCAGTTCACCACCAACGGTCACATCTACGTGGCCTACACCACATCGGACGTCAAGGACCGGTTGTCGCAGTTCACGGTGAGCGGCGATACAGCCGCCCCGGGCTCGGAGAAGATACTCCTGGAAACCACCGACACCGTTGCGACCAATCACCACGGCGGCGGCTTGGCCTTCGGCCCCGACGGCAAGCTCTACTGGGGAAAGGGCGACAACGGCACTGGGTCGAACGCGCAGAACCTCACCAATATCTACGGCAAGATCCTGCGGATCAATCCCGACGGCAGCACGCCGTCGGACAATCCGGTGTTGCCGGCGGGCGCGCTGCCACAGATCTACGCCTACGGGTTGCGCAATCCGTTCCGGTTGACGTTCACCCCGACCGGCCAGCTCCTGGTCGCTGACGTCGGCAATGCGGCCTTCGAGGAACTCAACCGCGTGACCGCCGGCGGCAACTACGGCTGGCCGGGCGCCGAAGGCATCTGCACGAGTAATTGCACGGGGCTGATCAATCCGATCTACACCTATGCCCGTGGCAGCGGCGCGGCGTTCTCGTCGGTGCTCGCCTACGACCCTGCCAAGGTGTTCATCGCCGATGAGGTTCAGGGCTGGCTCAAGGTGTTGACGTGCAACGTCACCTACACCTCGTGTGGTGACCCGCAGGACTTCGACCTGGGAGCCGGCACGACCGTCGCGCTGGCAAAGGGGCCCGGATCCGATGGCGGCCTCTACCAGCTGACCTATCAACCGGGAACCCTCGTGCGCATCGCGCTGACGAGCAGCGTCTAGTCCGCAGCGTCACGGGTCCCGTTAGGGGAAATATGGCTCACTTAGCCACTGACCTTTGACTGACGACTGCGTTATGGTGACCCTTGAGCCCGTTGCCGGACCTGGAAATGGTCTGACCAAACAGGACGAGAGGTCTTAATGACCGAGCAGTACTGCACGAAGCTGACGTCCTCCGGCGCGACTGTTTTGATGGCGACGGGTCGACTCAACTTCCCCGATGTCGAAGGCCTGCGTCAGCAGCTGGACAGCCTCGTTGATTCGGGGGCGATTCGTGTGGTGGTCGATCTGTCGGGTGTGGAGGCGATCGACTCGTCTGGGGTCGGAGCGTTGATCTCGGGATTGAAATCGGCGCGAAGCGCGGGGGGCGACCTGCGCCTCGCGGCACCCCCCGGGGCAGTCGCCAGTATCCTCGACATCATGAACCTGGATGGGGTTCTGATCGCACACAATTCTTCTGAGGACGCGTTCCCACACGCGGTGTGACCCTCGTGGCGCACCCCGGCGTGCCGGATCTCACCTGGCCGGTACCTCGTCGGTCCACACCCTGAAGCTGGTCAACGTGTTGTCACCGAAGGCGTTGCTCAGCGCGACATCGGCGGCGTCGCGGCCCCGGGCGATCAGCACCCTGCCGATGCGCGGGATGTTGTTGCGCGCGTCGAACGTGTGCCACTGCCCACCGAGGTACACCTCGAACCAGGCGGCGAAGTCCATCGGACCGTAGGGCGGCTGCATACCGATCTCGCCGAGATAGCCGGTGCAGTAACGGGCCGGAATGTTCATGCAGCGGCAAAATGCAACGGCGAGGTGATTGAAGTCCCGGCAGACACCGGTGCCGTTGTTGAAGGTTTCCAGCGCCGTCTGGGTCACTCGCGCGTGCTCGTAGCCGAACGTGACGTGTCGGTGAACGTAGTCGCAGATTGCTTGAACCCGGCCCCATCCCGTCGGCGCGTGCTCGAACAGATCCCACGCTGTCTTGGACAGCCGATCGGTCTCGCAATACCGGCTGCCGAGCAGGTACACCAGCGTATCGACGGGTAGATCCTGGACCGGAATCTGTTGTGCGTCAGCAGCAATGGAGTCTGGTAGCCCAGTGTCATTGACGACCGCATTCGCGGTGACGCGCGTGCGGCCCGTGGGCGCGACGATGCGGGTGCACCAGTTGCCGAAGCCGTCACGATAGGCGTCCACCGGAACGGGAGGGTCGAAGGCCAGGTCGTCGCGCCCGACGAGGTCGGAGACCCGGGTGAAGTGCACATTGAGGTTGAAGATCATCGGGGTGGGCTGCGGGCAGTCATAGATCATCTCGAAGCCGACGTTGATTCGCATCATTGCTCTCCGGTATCTCTGGGTTGTGGTTGTGATGGGGCAGTAGATGCCGTGCGTAACGACTCGATCAGAGCGCGCCGCAGGGCCGTCCAGCGCCGGCCCCCGGCCAAGACGATGCTCTGGTTGACCTCAAGTTCGATTCCGATGTATTCGCGATGCTCGAAACGGCGCCGCAAATACGAGGTCAAGCCGTCCGCTCTGCCGGCATAGGGGTAATTGCGGCGCACCCGCAGTTCCGGCGTTAGTGCGGCGAGCGAGCTCTTCCACCGAGCGCAGAGTTGCGCCTCTCCGTCGCGCCCCGGATCGTAGAGCAAACCGACGTCGGCGCTTCGGACCTTGCCTCCCAACTCGGGGGTGAAGCTGTGTGCCGAAATGTGGATCGCACGATCACCGCGGCTCACAGCCTGGGTGACCAGATGCTCGGCCTGCCCGCGGTGGGGCACATAGTGGCGCTCGAGGATCTGTGCCCGGGTCCCGGCCGGTGCGCCGCGGGTCGCCGCGGAGAACAGTTGCGGGTGACCGATCGACCGGTTGAGGTCGACGAGCAGACGGCTGGTGGTCGACGCCACCAGCGGCGCCCGGAAGGTATCGGCGAGTTCGGTTGCCACGAGCAGTGATCCGGGGTCGTGCCCGCGGTGGGAGTCCAGGAGGGCCCGCTGTCCGCGGAACAGCGACCGATAGGGCGCGGGGATGCGGTTGCCGCCGTGCTCACAGGTGATGATGAAGGTTGTGTCGTTCTGCTGACCGTTCACCAGCTCAACTCGGGCAACTCGCGGAAGACCTCCCGTGTACCTTCACTCCAGTCGCGGCTGAGCGCAGTGAAATACGGGTCGCCGACATCGAAACGCCGCCGGAATCGTACTTCGAGGCTGTCCTGTTCGTAGCACACCAGATCGATCGGCATGCCCACTGAGAGATTGCTGCGCATGGTCGAATCAAACGACACCAGAACGCATTTGGCGGCATCGACAAGTGGCGTGCTTTGGGTCAGCACGCGGTCGAGGATCGGCTTGCCGTACTTGGTTTCACCGGTCTGGAAGAAGTTGGTGTGTGTTCCGGCTTCGATGAAGTTGCCCTCGGCGTAGGTCCGGAACAGTCGCAGCGGTTCACCGTCGATCTGCCCGCCGACGATGAACGAGGCGTTGAATGCCTCCAGGTAGTCGGCGTCGCGGTTCTCGATGTCGCGCATCGCATCGGTCACCAGAACCAGAACGTCGAACATCGTTCGGGCGCCGAAAAGGTTGGTGGGCGCTGCGCCGTCGGCGCAGCGTTGGGTCAGGATGCTGATGACCGCCTGGGTTCCGGCCAGGTTTCCCGAACTGAGCAGAACGATGACGCGGTCGCCGGGACGCTCGAAGACCGTCATCTTGCAGAATTTGGCGACGCTGTCCATGCCGGCGTTGGTGCGGGAGTCGGAGGCGAAAATCATTCCCTCATCGAGCAATACGCCGATGCAATACGTCATGTGCTGGGCCGAGCGATTCCCAATCCGGATCCTGCTTCGATGCTCTTGAGACTACAGGTACCGCGCCGGGCTACCGGATGAGCGGCGTCGCGGGGAAGTACTGACTGCATGGCGGCAGCCCGCCGGTGTAACCCAGTGTGAAGGAGTCGATGCGTTCCTGGGCCGTCCCGTGGTCGCGTCCGGGTGCGTCCAGCGACGCCGTGGCCGTCAGAAATCGCTCAACGCTGCCCAGATCCTCCGGGGCGTTGATGCTCCCGCGGTCCTGGAGGAAGCCGATGAAACTGCCGGAGAAGCAATCGGCCTGATTTTCGTGCCGGATGGTCTCGTTCGCATTGCGCGGGTTCGGGACACCCATGACCGACTGAACGAAGTGCCCGTATTCATGGGCGAGTCCGGAGATCGAACCCGCTGTCCCGTATTGCCGGTAGGAATCCCAGAGAATGTTCTGCCCCACATACACGGTGTTGTCGGTGGGGCAGTAGTCGTTGGACCAGTCGTTCTGGGTCTCGTCCCCGCTCACGTCAACGCACTGACTGCGGGCCCTCTGTCCGGAAGCAATGAAAGCCAGCGTCGGCAGGGCATCTCCGCTGATGCCGAGCTGGGTGAGGTAGTCGGTCACCATCCGCTTGCTCATCTCGGCGAGTTCGGCCATCTGGTCGCTGCGGTAGCCGGCGTCGGCCACAGCGATCGGGCCGGCCGCGAGTGCGCACCCCATAGTCAGCGCCGCCGCGGCGAGTGCGCCGTTGATGAAGGTGTGCATCGGCCACCAGTATGGCTGGTCGATGCTGCACACTGCCGCGCCGTCGGTGCCCCTGGAAACCTAGGCAGGCTGCCGGGGCGACGGTTGCTGCTGGGTGATGCAATGGATTCCGCCGCCCCGATCGAACAGGGGTCGTGCATCGACGGTGACAACTCTGCGCCCCGGGTACTGCTCGGCCAGGATCGCCACGGCATCGCTGTCGCGAACATCGCCGAATCCGCACGCGATGACACCACCGTTGACCACCAGATGATTGATATAGCTGTAGTCGACGTAGCCTTCGGCATCGGTCAGTGTTGCGGGAGCGGGCATTTCGGTGATTTCCCAGGTTCGTCCGGCCGCGTCGTGACTGGCGTCGAGAGCGGCGCGGATGGTGCGGCACACCTCGAAGTCGGGATGCGATTCGTCGCCCTGGGTGTGCAGCAGCAGCCGGCCGGGTGAGGTGATCGCGGCGACGATGTCGACGTGTCCGCGGGTGCCGAACCGTTGCGAGTCGCGGGTCAGCCCGCGCGGCAGCCACACGACGTGGGTGGCTCCGATCGTTCGCGCCAACTCCGCCTCAACCTCATCCCGGGTGATCCCGGGATTGCGGCCGGGGTCGAGTTGGACGGTGTCGGTGACCAGAACCGTGCCCTCGCCGTCGACCTGAATCCCGCCGCCCTCGTTGACCAGCCGCGAAGGGACTACCGGTGTACCGGCGGCATCGGCGACGAAGCGGCCGATGTTCGCGTCGAGGTCCCATTGCGCCCAGTGCTGGGCCCCCCAGCCGTTGAACACCCAGTCGACCGCCGCGACCGACCCGTCGGCGGCATGCACGAACGTCGGCCCGATGTCACGCATCCAGGCGTCGTTCAACGGAGCCTCGACGATGTCGACGCCCGCCGAAAGGTAGCGGTCGGCGATGGCTCGCTCGGGCGGATGCACGACCACGGTGACGGGTTCGAACTCGGCCACCGCGTGGGCCACAGCAGCCCAGGTGGACCGGGCCTCGTGGCGGGCGTCGTCGGTGTCGCCCAGTGAATAGCCTTCGGAGGGGAAGGCCATCCAAACCCGTTCCTGCGGATGGGATTCGGCCGGCATCCGATAGTCCGGACGTTCGCTCATCATTGATCACCTCTCATAGGGGCAGAGTGCGGGGTGGTGGGGTGCGCCGTATACCGGTGGCTTCGAACGCTGCCGCCAGAGCCAGAAGCGTGTTGTCGTCGTAGGCGCGGCCGGCGAAGGTGAGCCCGACGGGCATACCGATATCGGGCATGGTGCCCATCGGAACGGTGACCGTCGGGATTCCCAGGTGCCGCGGAACGAGGTTCCCGTTGGCCACCCAAACCCCGTTGCGCCAGCCCAGGGCGGCGGAGGCCGGGTTGTGGTCCATGTCGGCGGGGCCGACGTCGGCGACAGTGGGAAAGATCACCGCGTCGAGTCGGCGCCGGTGCATCCAGTCCTCCAGGTCCACCCGCCGGGTCCGCTCGAGTCCGCGCAGCCCTTCTTCAAGATGCGGGATGTCGAGAAAGGAATCGATGGGGTGCCGGCGAATGAAGTCGGGGTATCCGTTGATGTCGTCGCTGGCTTCGCCGAATCCCTGCACCCGGTCCGCCAGCGCGCCGGGATCGTTGACCCAGATCCGGCTCCCGTCGACCGAGGCGAGGTCAGGCAGGTTCGGGTCGGCGTTGGCCCGCAGGAAGTCGTCCCAGCCCCAGGCGGACAGATCGAGGATCTCGCGGTCGAGGAACTCGGGGCTGACCAGGCCGCGGGTCCGGATCGACGGCACGCCGGCGCGGTCGCGTTCGTAGTTGGAGACCACCGGGAAGTCCACCAGGACGACCTCGGCACCGGCGGCGATCAGATCGGCCCCGGCGGCCTGAAACAGATCGATGACGGACTGCCGGGTCTCGATACGCCGACCGGTGGACCCACCGATACCGAGATCCTCGCCGACGCCGGCCTCCGGATCGGCATTGATGTACATGCGCGGCACGCCGAATCGCTTTCCCGCCAAGCTCCGGCCGGCCGCGTCCTGATCGTCGGGCAGCAGTGCCCGGTAGGACCGGGGCCGCACCGATGACGCGCGCGGAATCCTGACCCACGGCTGCGTCCGCCACAGATCGCCACGGGGATCGCGGTCGTCGGCGACAAGAATGTCGAGCACCTCGAACATGTCAGCCATGGTGCGGGTGTGCGGCACAACCACGTCCATGGTGGGCACCAACGGCCAATTGCCCCGCACCGAGATCACCCCGCGCGAAGGGGTATAGGCGCACAGCGCGTTGTTGGTCGCCGGCGCCCGGCCGCTGGACCATGTTTCCTCGCCGAGCCCGAACGCGGCGAAACTGGCGGCCGTGGCGGTTCCGGAGCCGTTCGAAGACCCCGAACCGAAGGCCGACGTCAGAAAGGCTTCGTTGTAGGGGCTTTCGGCGCGGCCGTACAGTCCGCGTTGCATGCCGCCGTTGGCCATCGGCGGCATGTTCGTCAGACCAAGGAGAACCGCACCTGCGCGACGCAGTCTCTCGACGGCGAATGCGTCCTTGTTCGCGATGAGATGCTCGAAGGCATGCGACCCCGCCGCCGCGGTCAGTCCCCGCGCCAGGTAGCTGTCCTTGGCCGTGTAGGGAATTCCATCGAGCGGGCCGAGCAGTTCGCCATGGGAACGCCGCTGATCCGAGGCGAGGGCGTCGTCAAGGGCGGCGGGATTGGGCACGACGACTGAATTCAGGGCCGGACCGTCGCGGTCGTAGGCCTCAATGCGGCGCAGATAGGACTCGACGAGCGCCACGCTGGTGACACTGCCGTCGTCGAGAGCCTCACGGAGCTCCGCGATACCCACCTCGGTTGGGTCGAACGAACCCACGGACACCTTCCTCGCCGACGCCGGATACGTGCGCTCTGGAATCATTCCATGTCGGCGGTACGGAAGGTGGTCTGTCTAGATTGCGCTCGACGGCGGCCTATCTGATGCTGGTGACAGCGTCAGGGCGTTCTACCCTCCGGCTCGTGCGATCGCCCATGAGGAGCTCTCGGCGCGCGCGGCGCAAATAACCCTTTGGGCTGCCTGGAATTCCTTGGTCTCGTGCACCGCGTCGGGGATGTACCGCTCGCCCACCTGCCGCAGCACCATCATCGCCAAAGTCGACGATGTCATCGACGGGATGACCAGTAGCTTGGTGATCGCACAGCGGCCGGCCAGGAACATCAGGCGCTGCGGTAGTGCTGTCCCAACGATTTTCGCCGCGATTTCCGGTGACATGGTGCTCAGGATGGGCGTCGGTGAGCTTGTCGTCCAATTGATGGAGATTTCCACGATCTCACCGAGCGCGGGATGGAGCGCCTGGATCAGATCGGGCAGTTCAGGAGCCATTGAGCCGCTACGGGGCCACCAGGCTCCGTCGATGTCGCCCCCGCGCTCGGCGTTCAGTGAAACGCGTACCGGGCTGGCGGTTCGCCGCGAACGGTGCATGGAGCTTCCTTCGCTAGATTCAGGCGCTCCCTGTGCGCCAACGCGATTGAGATCTCAATGCGGCACTTCTGACGGTACACGCTGGATAAACACAACGACTGCCGCACAGCGGTGCGGTCGATGTGCTGGCTCGTCGAGTAGAGTGGGGGTCTCAGACCTGCCGCCGGCCTTGTCCGCGGATAGGAAATTGCTGGGCTAAGTGATGCGGTTTAGATCGAAGGTGATGATGTCTCGAGAGTTCACTGATCTGGAATTGCTCGAGGAGCTTGAGCAGGTCGCCGAGGAGAACGTTAACCGGCATTTGTCGGTTTCTGCCGAGTGGCACCCCCATGACTACGTTCCGTGGGACCTCGGCCGCAACTTCGCGGCGATGGGTGGTACCGACTGGGCTGAGGAGCAGTCGCCACTCAGTGAAGTCGCGAAAGCGGCGATGATCACCAACCTGCTGACCGAGGACAATCTGCCCTCCTACCACCGGCAGGCGGCCGCATTTTTTTCTCAGGACGGGGCGTGGGGAACGTGGGTGGGGCGATGGACCGCCGAAGAAGCCCGGCACAGCATCGTTCTGCGCGACTACCTCGTCGTGACGCGCGGTGTCGATCCCGTAGCGCTGGAACGCGCCCGCATGGAACACATGACCCTTGGCTTCGCGCCGACAGCCGAAGAGGAGGCGCGACACAAGACAGACTTTCTTCTGTCAGTCGCCTACGTCTCTTTTCAGGAACTCGCCACCCGCGTCAGCCATCGCAACACTGGCAAGGCGTGCGGTGACCCCGTCGCCGACCGCCTCTTGCAGCGTGTGGCCGCCGACGAGAATCTGCACATGATCTTCTACCGCAACATGTGTGGCGCGGCGCTCGACGTCGCCCCCGACCAGGCGCTGGACGCCGTCGCCGATGTGGTGGAGAACTTCCGGATGCCGGGCCAGGGAATGCCGAACTTCCGCCGTAACGGCGTGTTGATGGCCAAGCACGGTATTTACGACCCGCGCCAGCACCTCGAAGAGGTCCTGCGACCCACCTTGCGCGCGTGGCGGATCTTCGAACGCACCGACGTCACCTCCGTCGGCGAACAACGACGCGAACAGTTGGCGGCGTACCTGACGAAACTTGAAGGCCAGGTGCTGAAATTCGAAGAACAGCGCGACCGCCTTCTGGCCCGGGAAGCGGAAAGGGAACAAGCGCGGGTTTCTTGAACCGGCCCCGCTCGATTTAAGCCAGCAGGCCTTTCAGCGCCTCACGCGTATTCGAGATTTCGTCGGGTGTCGCACCGAATTCCACGGCTGCGAAGTCGGTGACACCGATCCCGGCGAGCGCACCGATGCGTTCCTGTACCTGCTCTGTGGTGCCGATGATGGCGATGTCGGCCGGCCCGGCCACACCCTCGCGGTCGAGCATCGCGCGGTAGCTCGGCAGCGAACCGTAGGCCGCAAACGTTTCGGCCGCTCGAGATGCAGCGCCAGCCAGGTCGTCGGTAACGCATACGGGCAACGCCGCGATGACCCGGGGCGCCGGACGGCCGAGTTCCTCAGCAGCCCTGGTGATCGTCGGGATGGTGTGCTCTTCGAGGGTCACCGGACCTGTGCACCAGGTCAGCGTGCCGTCAGCCAGGGCGGCGGTGACGCGGAGCATCTGCTCGCCCAGGGCCGCTACCACCACTCCGAAACCAGCCGAGCCCTTGGCGCTGATACCGGCGTGAACCTTGTACATCTCTCCGTCGAAGTTGGCAGGTTCGTTGCGGGACAACGGCATCAGGACGCTCAGATACTCGCGCAGGTGACGAACGGGTTTGTCGTAACTCAAGCCGAGCATGTTCTCGATGACGATCTTGTGGCTGAGACCGATTCCCAGGGTGAAGCGGTTCCCCGATGCCGCCGCCACCGTATGGGCCTGCTGGGCGATCGCGTGGGGATGACGCGGGAAGGTGGGCACCACCGATGTCCCCAGCTCGATGCGCGGCACTGTGGTTCCCACCACCGCCAGTGCGGTCAACGCATCGTGGCCGAAGATGTTGGGCGCCCAGTACGCGGCAAAACCGTCCCTCTCGGCCGCTGCGGCCTCGCTCACGATGTCGTCAAGCGTTCCGTCGTTCACGGCCCCGCCGAAAATTCCGTATCTCATCGGCACGACGCTACAACGATGGCGGAGGAGGCGGTAACGAAGCGGCCCGCAAGTGGAATGTCAGGATATTGTGCCATTGGCGGGCGTGTCACGGTACCGTGACACCATGATTGATGATGTTGTAGTGCGGGAAAATCTGGAGCAGATCGGTGCCGCGCTGCGGGACGCACGAGTGGACGCGTATCTGACGCAGAGCGATGTCGGAGAGCGGGCCGGGGTGTCACGGCAGTTGGTCAGCCGAATTGAACAGGGATGCAACGGTGAGATCAGCGCCTACGTGGCTGTAGCGGCTGCACTCCGGTTCCGGTTCAACGTGGAGCAGCAGGCCGGACTCAACGACACCGAGGTCACCGGCCTCGACTTCATCCACTGACGCTGTGCGCCGCTGTCTGATCATCGGGATTGCCGCCGGGTTAGGCAAACCGACAGGGCCGGCTCCTCGGGTCGGACGTTGATTATCTGGCTGCCTTCGCGGCCTAGCAACATTTGCCGTTGGCCAGTTGATTCGTCAGGCCGTGATGTTCGGTCGGGTCTATCGCCTTGATCTCGTCGACGAACTTGTCCAGGTCGATCTTCTTGCCCCCCAACCATGTTCCGAGAACCCTGACCTGATCGAGGATCTGGTCGACGGGCACCGTGTAGATGTCGGCCGAGAGTTCGGCGAAGTCGGCATACTTGCCGACTGCCAGCGAACCGATCTCATGGTCGCGTTTGAGTTGGTAGGCACCGTTGATCGTGATCGCCCGCAACGCCTGATCCAGTGTCACCGCCTGGTCTGCACCGTGCACCGCGCCGCTGGTGGTTGTCCGCATGACGGTGTGCATCACGTTGAACAGCTGGTTGGGCGGGCACACCGATCCGTCATTGTGATAGCTGGGAGTCACACCGGCCTCGAAGGCATCGCGGACCCGCTGCCACTGAGCGCCGTACGCCCCGTCGAACATCACCCCGTCGAGCAGATCGCCCCAGTAGATGTATTGGAAGGGGCTCAGCGAGCAGGTGACTCCCAGCGCGGCGGCCCGCTCGAACTGGTCGCGTCGGGCCGCCCCAAGGTGCTCGACGCGCCAACGGTGATCGGAGCCGAGCAGATTGAACTTCGCCAACGATCGCTCATACGCGTCGAGCACGACGTCAAAACCCACGTCACCGTTGCAGTGGAACGCGATCTGGAATCCGGCGGGGACCATCTCGTCGAGGATCGCGTCGAGTTGAGCGCGGGTGTAGTTCATCTGGGCTTCGCCGCGGGGCCCGAGTTCCATCTGCGCGGTGCGGGTGGTCGGGTTGTCCAGGTACTCGAAGGAGATCGCGACGTTGCCGATCCACGGTGAGCCGTCCGCCCACAGCTTGATTCCGTTCTTCCGCACCAGTTCAGGGTCGGGGAAGTTCACGTCGGCGGTTGCATCGGACTCGATCGACATGTGGTAAAGGTGAAGGCGCAGAGGACAATCCGGCACTGAAGCCAGCGCGGCATACGCTTGAAACTGGCCGGAGTTGTAGGTGTGCTCCGAGGTGGCGGTGATGCCGCATTTGGCCATCAGCTGGTAGAACAACGCCCCCGACTGCAGTGGGTGCGGGATGGCCTTGGGCAGCACGACGGCCACGATCTGCATCAGTGCACCGGACTCGAAGGCGGTGCCGTCACTGGTTCCGTCGGCCTGGCGGCCGAAGCTCCCGCCGACCGGATCCGCCGGCGGCTTGGCGTCCGGCCAGCCCAGCAGCGCGATCGTCGCGCTGTTGAAGTAGATCCCGTGTCCGGAGTTGTCGATGACCACGACCGGCCGGGTCGGGAAGATCGGATCCAGCACCGACCGGGTGGGCAGCGGTGCCTGCTGGAGCAGTCGGTCGACGCCGTTGAAGACCAGGATCTGCTCTGCCGGGTTCTCCTTGTCGGCCTTGGCGAAGATGGCCAACACGTCATCCCACGATGCGACCCCGACATTCGGGGAAACCCAGTAGGCCGGCTTCTGGGTGGCCATCCCCGACAGCAGCGGATGACTGTGCGGTTCGACGAAGCCGGGCATCAGGACCGTGCTGCCCAGATCTGTCACGGCGACGCCCGGGGCCGCCGCCTTGACCTCCGACAACGAGCCGATCGCGGTGATCCGGCCGGTGCCTGAGTCGATCGCCACGGCGCGGGCCCGCGGGAGGGCGTCATCCATCGTGATGATGCTGGAAGCTTCGAGGATCAGATCGGTAGCCATAGGCCCTCATTCATACCGGATTCCCGCAGGAAGCCAGCGGTTAACTCTGGTGAGCTACGATCCCGTCTCCGGACGTCCCGCGGTGGGGCACGTCGGACCACATTGCGGAGGACCGTCCATGAAGAAGTTCTGTAGTGCGCATCCCTCCGATTGCCGGCGCTTCGCCGTTGTGACCGCCGGGGGTCTTGCCGTTGTCGGAGCCGGATTGCTCTCAGCGGGCTGTAGCAAGCCGACCGCCCCGGCACCGGCGCCGTCCAGCTCGTCATCGCGCTCGGTCTCGGTCCAGCCGACCGAGAAGGGCACGATCAACATGCCTCCGCGCGCGTTCAATCAGAATATGAACGCCGCCGACGGAATCCTGGCACTGGAGTCCGAGGGCTACAACGTCGAAATCAACTGGGGCGGTGGCAGAACCGACCAGAACCTGTCACTGTGCCGTATCGGCGCCGTCGACGGTTTGCGCGGAAGTGGGGCGGTCATAGCCGGCACCAGCGTGTACGTCACGGTGATCTGCTGAGCGACCTCACCGCGGCTGGTCGCCGCGCCAACTGAAGCTGTCGACGTACTTGCCCATGTCCTGGGCGATCTGCAGGTTGGCCGGCGACGGCACCCCGGGGCCGCTGCCGGGGCCGAACTGCATGAACGGGCCGTCGGCGACGGCAACCAGGGCGAGGTCGTTCTTGACCGCCGCGATGACGATGACGCGCACCGGTTGGGCACGCTTTTCGGCCAGAAAGTCGGCGGTTACCCCGTAACCAGGGTGGTAACCGACTGTGGCATTGGGCAATTCGTAGTCGACGACGGCATCGGGGAAGGTGGCAGCGATGACCTGTTCGACAACCTGCCTGGCATCGCGGCCGGCGCCCGGGACGCCGAAGAGCCGCAGCGTTCCGCCGTCACCGGCGGTCCACTTCGCCGTCACTCCGGCGTCGTCGGAGCTCACCGTGTACGCAGCCCCGGGCGCGGGATAGGAGACTTCGAATGAGCCGTCGGGGGAGACGTAGCGCGGGTTGGTCGCCACCGGAATACCGGTGGGCGGACCCCCGCAGTCCGGAGGGCAGACGTAAACCGGCGTGTTGACCACGCGGGTGTCGATGACGCTGAGCACCCCCATGGCGGTGACCAGGCCGACGATCCACAACCCCAGTACGATGAAGTACCTGGCGCCGCGGGGCCGTCGCCGATTGAGGACCTCTTCTGTCGATGTCATCGGCGGGCCCGGGCGATGAGGATGTTCTTCGCCAGATTCTCGACGTTGGGACTGCCCAGACCGGTCACCATGTCATAGCCGGGCCGCCCTCCGGGGGTGACCGCATTGCCGCCCAGTCGCACATCTCGGAAGCTTGGTGCTGACGCCGAGCCCTTCGCCACCGCATACAGCAGGGGATTCAGATCGCCCAATGGTGCCGCGCCGGTGGCGGTGAACTTGTCGTTGATCAGCGCCGCGAGACCGGCCCAGATCGGGGCGGACTGCGATGTGCCACCCCCGGTCAGAACCTGCTGCCGGAACACGAACTTGACCCCGGTGAACGGATCAGCGACCGCAGCGACATCGGGCACGAGTCTGCGGTCCGGGGGACCGGCGCCGGGGTCGACAGTTTGCCATGCCGGTCTGCCGTACAGCGACGAGGCTCCGCCGCCCGTGCCCTGGGTCAGGGGAACGTCGTACCAGGACTGCTCGGCCAGCCAGTCGCCCTCGGGGTCGGTGGACATCCGGGTGCCGCCCACCGACGTCATCTCCGGGATCGATGCCACCGCGTCCAACCCGACGTCGTCGGCGCTCGGCGGATCCGACCAGGTATGTCCGCCTTTGCATTCCAGGCCGGCCAGGTCCCCGGAGGCGTCGAATGCGGTGGTCCCATGGCGCACCGCCGCGGCGAGCGCGGCGCGGACCGGTGCGAGGTCGGCGGGATTGAAGAGTCGGTCGCAACCCCACCCGATGGAGAAACTCCAGATGGCTCCGGGGAATTGCCGATCGACCGACTCCCACAGCCGGGCGAGTTTCTCGAAACCGCCGTCGCCTTCGACGCTCGGCCGGGAGTTGACGAGCACCAGTTTGGCGTCCGGAGCTATCGCGTGGATCATCTGCAGGTCCATCGTCGCCTCACCGCTGCGCTGGACCGGCATTGCGCCCACCACCTGCGGAGTGAACGCGGGCAGGCCGAACCACTCGGCGTAGCTGTCCATATCGCGCTGATCGAAGCCGTCGAAGGCGAACACCACGACCGTGATGCCCTTGCCGGTGTGCCCGGCTTCGCTGAGCGGTGTGGCGTTGTAGGCGCGCACCAACTGGTTCGGCAGCAGGCCGCCGTCGGGAACGTCCTTCGGGGGAGTGGGCGGCCGGCTCTCCCGGTACGGCAGGTAACCGAGGATGCGGCCAAGGCCCGCGACCTCCGTGCGGGCGTCACGCGGAATCGCCGGTTGACGCTCCGATGCGTAGAAGACACGGCCGGGCTCGGGTCCCTGGCGCGTGCGGTAGGTGCGGATCGGAACACCGAATGCGGTGGCGACCGCCGTGGCGGCCCCTTCGACGACCGCCCATGCGTCGCCGTCGCGCCAGCGCACCGACAGGTTGCGGGCGCGAGCCCATGCCTCGAGCTGCAGCGGACGCGACGAACTGTGCAGGGCCGCGGTGATGCGGACCCGATCATCATGGGCCGGGCCGAGGTCGCTCGCCGCGGCGAGCACCCGCGCGTACGCCCCGCCGATGGCGCGGCCACTGAACGCCAACGCCGGGTAATCAGCCGCGGTCAGCATCAGCACAGCGGCCAGGGCCGCGGCGCCGAAGGAAGCCAATGGCGTGCGGCGCTTCCGGCGCACGGAGCGCGACGACGCCCGCGCGGCCGCCCCGCATTCCGGACAGAACGGCATGTCAGGAACCGGGCTTTGGCAGTTAGTGCACAGCACCGCGCGGGGACCGTGAGGATCGGTGTCCTCGTGCAGTAACGCCGTCTGGACGGCGAAGCGCATAGCCACCATGGACAACGCTGTCAGCATCGAGTTGATGGCGATCTCGGCGAAGCGGGGCAGTTGGGCAGCGTCGATCACGTACACGCCGCAGTAGATGGCAACAGCCAACCCGGTGTAGAGCGCCAGGGCCGCTCGGATGCCCCGTGCGTTGCGTCCGGCCCGCCTGCCTGGCCGGAACCACAGCATCAGCCCCACCAGACCGCCGACCGCCGCCGACGTCACCGGGTCGACGAAGCCGTACAGGAACGCCTCCTCGAACAGCCGCCAGGGGCGGTAGTTGTCGATCAGGCCGGCCGTGAACTGGGGTGCGAGCCAGGTGATCGTGCCGGCGGCCGAGTAGCACAGCGCCCCGCATGCGCCGATTGCGAACCCGTCGAGCGACTCGCTCGTGGCCGGGCGAAGCGGGCGCAGGAGCATAGCGGGCAGCAGCATGAACGCCGCTCCTCCCACGGTGATGGTCAACCCGATGCTCAGTGCGGTTTGCATGTGGAAGGCCGTCGCCAAGGGGACGCCGTAGGCGTTCGCCACGATGTCGCCGGTCCACAGCCACCACGCCACGCTGAGCGCGGTTCCGAGGAGTCCGGCGGCCACTATGGTTCCGCGGTTGTCCCGGAACACGCGGGAGCGCCACAGATACACGGCGAACAAGAACGGAACCCCGAGTGAGATCACGATGACCAGCGGCAGCAGAAGCCGAAAGGCCGAGAAGGTCATGAGCGCGGCTAGCACCAGGAAAAGGGCGTGGCGAAACGGCCTCCGGGACGCATCCGTGATGTGGGGGAACAGCGAACTTGTCGCCAGAGGCAGGAAAATCGGCTCCCGC
This sequence comes from Mycobacteriaceae bacterium, assembly GCA_037129875.1. GTDB lineage: Bacteria > Actinomycetota > Actinomycetes > Mycobacteriales > Mycobacteriaceae > Mycobacterium. Next base: position 7,828 of record JBAXUD010000001.1, on the reverse strand, counting down.
GGGGCGACGGCATACACCCTCGGCCGCAGGTCGAAACGACCCTTAACGGCTGGTCTGTGAAAGTCGGCTCCGCACGTGCCGCAGAAGACCCCCGCCGGCGCAGTCGCACCACATGCCTGGCATTCCCGAGGTGTCCCGGCGTCGTTGGCGCAGCCGCTCATCTCACCTCGGACTGTATCGCACGGATTGGACCCACCGATCGTAGGACGCGGGGTCATCAATCGGACGGGCCGATCGGCGGACCCTGCTCGACGGTGGCGCGTCCCACTATGGGCACATGACGACACAATGCTCATGGCGCACGGCGGCAATGCTGTCGGTGTGATGATGGTTGCCTTCTCGCTGCTGAGTCTGGTCAGCGTGCTGTTCTTGCGCGACGTCGAGGCCACCGGGCATCCTGCGACCGATGAGCATTGATACCGCGGAACTGACCCGGCAGTGGTGCCGGTCCTGGCCGCAGTGCCCACCGATCGGGCATCTGTTCCGCCATCGGATGCACGATCGCTGGGTCAGATTCCACACCCTGCCACTCGGCAAGCGTTATCCCACCGACGACGGTGAGCGCCACGAACTGCTGACGCGCTACAACACCGTGCTGGGTGCCGTGCTGGATGAATGTGGCTGCGGTGCAATATATCTGGTAACCGTCGAGTACGGCGCGGGTGATCTGGCCTCGGGAACCGAGCCGATACACGTCGGGCTGCATCCAGGTGCCGCGCCGTGGATGCATGCGGTGGATCCCGACGACCCCGAAGTGTCCTACGACCTTAAGGTCAGCCGAGGGCAGTTCGCCCCGGGAAGTCTCGACGATCTGCTGCGCTACGTCGCCGACGACCGGACGTCGGAGGTGGTCATCACCGACACCTCCCTGCGCTGGCTGTTTCATCCCTATGACGGCGGCATGGATGTCATCGCGCCGTCGCTCGCAGAGCGTGATCGCCTCGCGGCGAGGTTCAGTACCTGGTTGTCGGATCGCCCTGACGGGCTTTAGGAGGTGTAGAACCTTGAACTGTGCGAATCGGTCTGTCCACGCCCGTGGTCATGCAACTGCCCGGTGTGGCGTCGGACTGGGAGCGTGACGCAGGCGCCGACGAATTGGCCGGTGTCGCCCGGATTGCCGATGATCTGGGGTACGACCACCTGACCTGCGCCGAGCACATCGCCGTTCCCGAAGGCGCGGCCGAAGGCCGCGGGCTGACGTACTGGGATCCGTTGTCCACCCTGGCCTTTCTGGCTGCCCACACCCGCCGCATCCGGCTGACCACTTCGGTCATCGTGCTGGGTTATCACCATCCCCTGGAGATCGCCAAGCGGTTCGGCACGCTCGACCGGCTCAGCGGCGGCCGGCTGGTGCTCGGTGTCGGGGTCGGCTCGCTGGAGGAGGAATTCGCCTTATTGGGTGCGCAATTCGCCGACCGCGGTGAGCGGGCGGACGACGCACTGGCGGCGCTGCGGGTGTCGCTGTCGACCCCGCGGCCTGCCTATGAGGGTCGGTTCTACCGCTACCGGGGCGTGGTGGTGGAGCCGTGTGCGATGCAGCCACACGTGCCGATCTGGGTCGGCGGACGAACCATGCGGTCGCTGAACCGGGCGGTGCGCCTGGCTGACGGCTGGATGCCGTTCGGGCTGAGCACGACCGCCTTGTCCGAGATGCTTGCCCGTGTCGATGCGCCGCCCGGTTTCGAGGTGGTGCTGGCCACCGGACGGGCCGTCGACCCGACCACGGATCCGGGCGGCACCGAGACCCGTCTGGCCCGCCTACGGGACGCCGGTGCGACGGTCGTCACGTGTTCGGTGGTCGCCGCGTCGGCCGCGCATTACGGCGAACAGCTTGCGGCACTGCGTGATATCACCGACCGGCTGGCGGAACACACCGGATGACCGACAAGCGGCCCGGGCGACACCCCGGCTGAGAAAATCCTGAATCGCTAAACTTTCGCTTCCGTCAGTAAGACAATCGAACGGGGCCCGCCGCGCTCATCCCCTGCGCGGCAGGCCCCACTCGCTCTCGCTCAGCCGGGGCATCCCGGTCAGCCGTGGCTGGCGGCCTGGCAATCCACCGCCATGCTGCCGTCCGACGCGCCGGAACCGGCGGCACCGATCTGGCCGGCCCGCGTAAGAGCGTTCGGGTTGGTTCCGCCCTGGCCGACGGTCATGGTCATGCCGGCGCACTGTCCACCCGACATGGGATCGGCGGTGGCGCTCGCGGTGTCGCCAATCACCATGCTGCCCAGAAGGATTCCGGCCGCAACGAGCGCTCCGGACACGGTAGCGGTGATGCGTCGGGTGAAAGTGTTGGTGCTCATGGTGCTGGCCTCCTGAAGTCGCCTCTGACCGATCGCTTCGGTCTGCTTCGACTTTTCCGGCAACCCGGCCCGCGGGCTGTCCACCGGACGCACCTATTCGCGGATGACGCGGTTGTCCACTGATCGGGGGACTAGGCGCCGATGGCCGGCCCGATGGTGGTGTTCCACGACTCCTGCATCTCGGATTCGAACAGTCCCCAGGTGTGTGACCCCTGTGGGCGCAGGACATAGGTGATCGGCACTCCGGCCGCGGCCGCGGCGTCGGCGAAGCGTTTGGTGCTCTCGGCGACGATGCCCTCGATGAACCCGCCGGTGAAATTGTTGCCGAAGCCCGGTGGCAGCTTGTCGACGTCACCGACCGCGCCACCGGCCGCTGCCGCGTAGACCCCGACCCCGCGGAGGCTTGCGACGTTCTTGGAGGGGTCGTGGGCGACCCACAGCGGTCCGCCCAGCGGTCCCCACATGTTCTCCGCGCTGGCGCCACCGGAGCCCAGGGTGAGTGCAACCTGCTGGGCGGATTGCGGGTCCGACGGCGCAAGGAAACCGCTGTAGGAACCGACGGCCCGGTAGACCCCGGGGGTCTGCACGGCGTAGTCGATCGCGGTGCCTCCGGTGCTGGACAGGCCGCCGACGGCGTTGACCCCGTTGGCGTTATAGGCGGCATTGATCAGCGGCGGAAGCTCACGGGTCATGTAGGTCTGGTACTGCTTGGTGGGGTCGTTGATCCAGTCGGTGTACCAGCTGAACTGCCCTCCCAGCGGGGAGACGACATTGACGTTCTTGTTGGCGAAGAAGCCCTGGATGTCGGTCATGCCGAACCAGCTCTTGGTGCCGGGTGCGAAATTGGTTCCCGGATCAAGGTTGTCGCCGCCGTCGATGCCGGGCAGCAGGTAAAAGGTGGGTGCGCCGCCACCCGGGGCCTTGTAGACGTCGTTGACGATCACCTTGTTCATCGCCGGCGAATACACCGACACCTTGTCCCAGCGGTCGGTCACGTGCTGCACATCGGTGATGTGCGCACCTTGCGCGGGTTCGGCGACGGCGGCAGGGACGGACAGGAAAGAGAAGCTCAGGGCTATAGCGGCGGTAAAGACACGGACTCGAGTCACATTCACCCGAAGATTATGCGGTCCGCCGACTTCGTCCGCGCGGCTTAGGTTCGATTTAGTTACCGGCGTGTCCGGACACCTACCCCGTTATGCAGGGTGTTTGGCCCCGACCTGCTGGGCCATCCGGACCAGAGAGTCGACCAGCACCATCGGGGCTGTGGCGGGTTCCGGCTCGAGCGGCGCCCGATCCACCGGCGTACAGGTGCGCCGCCGCAGGGAGTTCGCGTAGAGATGAATAGCGCCGAACTGCACCAGACCGACGACGACCACCGGCCACAGCGCGGCCGCGGCGATGATCGCAACCAGACGGCCGGGATCATGCCGGAGACCCTTCGCGCAACATGCGCCCGCAACCGATAGGACTGCGACGGCGACTGTGATGTACACCATGAGCCAGGGCATTGCGGACCTCCTGTTGCGGGGTTGACCCCAGAGTCCCCGTCGAAGCTGGCAATTCACTGTCGCAGTACTGAGACGGTGCTGATCTGTGACGAATCGGTACCGCCCCGTTATCCCGCTGTGTTGTGTCAACCGGTGGGCGAGCGTCCGGCACCGCTGACCCGGCTCAGGAACTGCCGGGTGCGATCGTGCTGCGGGTCGGTGAGAACCTGCTCGGCGGAACCGGATTCGATGATCCGGCCGCCATCGAGGAAGCAGACCGTGTGGGCGACCCGGCGGGCGAAACCCATTTCGTGGGTGGCCATCACGATCGTGCGGCCCGATCCGGCGAGCTCCCGGACAAGATCGAGAACTTCGCCGACCAGTTCCGGGTCGAGCGCACTGGTGATTTCGTCGAGCAGCAGCAGGCGCGGGTCGTAGGCCAGCGCCCGGGCGATGGCGACCCGCTGCTGCTGGCCGCCGGAGAGCTTGTCGGGGTAGGCGTCCGCCTTCTCGGCCAGTCCGACCCGGTCCAGCAGTTCGCGGCCGCGCTCGTCGGCATCGGCCCGGCTGCGCCGGAACACCACCCGCGGCGACAGCGTGACATTGTCGAGCACGGTCATGTGCGGGAACAGATTGAACGACTGGAACACCATTCCCATGCAGCGGCGGGCCTTCTCGGCATCCATTCGGGGGTCGCTGATATCGCGGCCGTCGAGAAAGATCTGGCCGTCGTCGACGTCCTCGAGCAGGTCCACACATTTCAACATGGTGGACTTTCCCGAGCCGGAGGCGCCGATGAGCACGACGACCTCGTGTTCGGCGACGTCGAGGTCGACCCCGTCCAGCACGACGCGTTCGCCGTACTTCTTGACCAGGCCGCGCACTGAGAGAACCGGGGTGCTCACAGCGCCCCCTGCCGGGTGGCGGCCCGCCGCGTCGCCCAGTCCGCCAGACGCGCCGACGGGACGGCCAGCGCCACGAACAACAGTCCGGCCACCACGTAGGGGGTGAAGTTGTAACTGGTCGCCACCTGAATCTGGGCGGCGCGCACCGCGTCGACGGCTCCCAGTACCGAGATCAGGCCGCAATCCTTCTGCAGCGCAACGAAATCGTTCAACAACGCCGGGGTCACCCGCCGGGCGGCCTGGGGCAGCACCACCAGTCGCATGGTCTGCTGGTGGTTCAATCCCAGCGAACTGGCGGCAGAGAGCTGAGATGGATGGACCGACTGAATCCCGGCGCGGAACACCTCGGCCACATAGGCCGAATACACCAGCACCAGCGCCAGACCACCCAGCAGCACCGGGTTATTCGGGATGCCCGCGAGCCGAAGGCCCGGCAGTCCGAAGCCGACAAGGTAGAGGCAGATGATCAGCGGCAGCCCGCGGAACAGATCCACATAGCCGGTTGCCAACGCGCGCAACGGAAACCACACCGGGCCGCGCAGCGAACGCACTGCCGCCAGGCTCAGGCCGATGATCAGGATGAGGATCTGGCAGACCACCAGCACCCTCAGGTTCAGCCACAACCCGTCGAGGATGGCCGGCAGGCTCTCCCAGCCGACCTTCCAATTCAGGAACGAGTCCCGCACCCGCGGCCAGCCCGGCGACGACGTCGTCGCCACCAGCAGGACGACGGCGAAGACCGCCGTGGACACGAGGGCGATCGCGGTCGAGCGCCGGGCCCGCGACTGGCGGTAGGCCAGGCGCTCGACCGCCAGTGCGGTCACTTCAGGACCGGTGCGCTACCGGCTTCGGTCAGCCACTGCTGTTGCAGACTGGCCAGTGTGCCGTCGGTGCGCAACGCATCGACGGCACCGGACACGCAGGGCGTCAGCGCGCTGCCCTTGTCCAGCACGATGCCGAACTGTTCGGGCTTGTCGCCGCCGGCGGGCAGTTGGCCGATGATCTGGCCGTCGGAAAGCTCTGCCTGAACCTGGAAGGCGGTCGGCAGATCGAGTACCAGGGCGTCGATCTGGCCGCTCGTCAGCGCCGCCTTGGCGTCGTCGTTGTTGTTGTAGACAGAGATCTGCTGGCTGCCGCCCAGACCCTTGGCGGCGTTGTAGCTGGTGGTGCCGACCTGCGCGCCCAGCTTCAGGCCGCGCAGACCGTCGAGCGTGGTGACTTTGGCGGCCGGCGCCGACTTGATCGTGACGACCGCCTGGGTCACGTCGTAGTACGGCGAGGAGAAGTCGACGGCGTTGCGGCGCTCATCGGTGATCGAGAACTCATTGAGGTTGGCGTCGAACGTCTTCGGGCCCGGCGCGATCGCGGCATTGAACGGCACCCGGACCCACGCGACCTCGTCGGGCTGATACCCCAGCTTGTCGGCGACAGCGTAGGCGACCGCCGACTCGAACCCCTTGCCGTTGGCCGGAACGTCGCCGACGAACCACGGCGGGTAGGCAGGCTGGTCGGTGCCGAAGGTCAGGACATCCGGCTTCAGTGTCGACAGGGACGCCTTGTCGCAGTTTCCAGGTGCGCCGGCCGCGGACTGCTTGTCCTGGGCAGGCGCACAACCCGACGTCGCCAACAGCGCTGCAATTAGCGGGACGAGTACGGTCAACCCTTTGCTCATGGGCGGCATCATTGCGCACGACGTGGCCGGGCGCCAGCAATGGGCTCATGGCGAGGGTGCGTTGTGACCCGCCGCGGCGTGTCGCGGCGCCCGACCGCACGTTCGCGGCACGTGACTCCCTACGATCGCTGAGGTGGCCGATCGCTATGGCGCCGACGTGCTCGCCAACAACCCGCACGAGTCTGGAAAGCCCAGTTCGGTACAGTGCTGCGCCGAGATCGGGATGGTGGTCGAGGACCCGCAGTCGGGCCACGTCGGTGCCGTGATCCGCATTGAGGGCGGCCGGGTCGAACTCGAGGACCGGAACCGCCGCACCCGGGTGTTTCCGCTGGGGCCCGGGTTTCTGGTTGACGGCCGGCCGGTGATCCTGACCGCGCCCCGGCGGACGGCCCCGTCGAACCTCGGGGGCAGGAGCGAAGCGACTCGGGGGATAGGAGCGACCCGGCGCACCGCCTCGGGTTCGGTGAAGGTTTCCGACACCCGGGCTCGCGTCGCGCTGGCCGGGCGCATCTACGTCGAGGGGCGCCACGATGCCGAACTCGTCGAACAGGTCTGGGGCGACGACCTGCGGGTCGAAGGCGTCGTCGTGGAATACCTTGGCGGAGTTGATGATCTGGCCGCGGTCGTGGCCGACTTCCGTCCCGGTCCGGGCCGGCGCCTGGGAGTGCTGGTCGATCACCTGGTCGCCGGATCCAAGGAGTCCCGCATCGCCGATGCCGTACGCCGCGGGCAGGGCGGGCAGCACACCCTGGTGGTGGGTCACCCTTACGTCGACATCTGGCAGGCGGTCAAACCGGCTCGGGTGGGCCTGACGGCCTGGCCGACGGTGCCGCGCACTGTCGAATGGAAACACGGCATCTGCGAGGCGCTGGGCTGGCCGCACCGCACCCAGGCCGACATCGCCACCGCGTGGCAGCGCATCCGCGGATCAGTCCGCGACTGGACCGACCTCGAGCCCGAACTCATCGGCCGGGTCGAGGAGCTCATCGACTTTGTGACGCAGCCGAATTGAGGTGCGAACTCCGGTTCAGCCCGGCACCTTCACCGGCTTGGGTGCCTGCCAATGGCCGTCGAGGGCGTCGGGCTTAGGCGAGTACAGCCGCATGTAGAGGGTGAACGGTCCGGGCGGGGCGGGCAGCCAGTTGGGCTCCTTGTCCGGGCCTGGTGAGGCTTTCTGGATGTAGATCGTTAAGCCCCCGTCGGGGTTTTTGACCAGGTTGGGCAGCATGGGCGAGTTGATCAGGTAGCGGTCGATCGGGTTGGCGACCAGCAGGCTCTCAGGGAGCTTGTACATCGTCACTGACCAGAACGCATTGACCGGCGGCAGCTGACCCGGGGCGAAGGTCAGGGTGTAGTTGTTGGCGCCGCTGAGTGGCGCGCCGTCTGAGTCGGTGGACAGGACCGGGTACATCGCTTCGCTGCTGGAGTTGCCGTAGATGCCGAGCACCGCGGCGG